>NZ_CAJCHS010000183.1 GCF_903970205.1 Nevskia soli
GGGAAGCTGCGGCCGGTTCTGGCGCGCTGCCGCTACGCCGACCCACTCGCCGAGGAAAGGATGCCATCGAAGTTCGCTCACAGGTTCATTCTAAGGGGAGGCTTTCGGGAACGTGTGGGAAAACGTGCGATTCAAGACGCCGCTCTGATGGAGGATAATCAGCCGTGGTGTTGGATTCCGTCCTTAAATTGCATACTGGCGTGAACTGCGGCATCGCGCCGCGCACGCCGGATCTGCGCCGATCACCGCCGAAGATGCGCGGGAGATGATTGAGGGGGTTCGCCGCCTGGTTAAACCAGACTCGGACTTAGATTCCATCCGAACTGAGGATAGGACGTTCATGTCCCCCGGCGAGGTGCGCGGTAAGTACCATGCGCGGTTCCTCCTTCAATACGGCTGCGCCCCAGGTAGCGTTCATCAGACATCGCGAGATCGAATTCGGACCAATCCATGATGGGCCTTGACTCTCTATTCTAAGTCGATTCGGTCCGGTGGCGTAGAGTCAAAGGAGGACCGATATGAAACAGAAATCTCACTTCGTTGCGCTGGGTTCATTGATCATCTTTGGCCTCGCCGGCTTCGCATGGCGTGTGATCGGCGCCTCCAACACAAACGTGCTTACCGGGAATGCGGCGTTTACGGACTATCGAAAAGAAGCGCCGGGAGTCATGCGCAAGATCACGGTGGCCGATCTGCCGCAGCCGTATGCCACGAAGGGGGTCGGAAACGGGCCGAAGATCGTGCCGCGTCCCGAGGGGATGTGGCCGCTTGTGATGCCGGGATTCAAGATCGACCTGGTTGCCACGGGGCTGGGGAATCCGCGGGAGTTGCGGACGGCTCCCAATGGCGACCTGTTTCTGGCGAATACGCACCCGGGCGAGATCCAGATCTTTCGCGGTCTAACTGCCGATAGCAAGCCGGTGCAGACCTCTACCTTTGCGACCGGGCTGCATGAACCGTTCGGGATTGCCTTTTATCCGCTGGGTCCGAATCCGCAGTATGTGTACATCGCGAATATCAATTCGGTGGTGCGGTTTCCCTATAAGAACGGCGATCTGGTCGCGACCGGGGCTCCGGAGACGCTGATTAGTGGAATTCCGGTGGGCGGGCACTCGACGCGCGACCTGGCTTTTTCCCCGGATGGCAAACGGCTGTTTGTCTCGGTGGGGTCGGGATCGAACATCGACGATCCGGATACGCATCCGAGCGAGTTTCGCCGCGCGAATATCCTGGAGTACACTCCGGACGGTAAGTTCGTGAAGGTATACGCATCCGGAATTCGTAACCCGGTGGGTATCGCGATCCAGCCCGAAACGGGCCAACTCTGGTGCTCGGTGAACGAGCGCGACATGTTAGGCGATAACCTCGTTCCGGATTACATCACGCATGTTCAGGAGGGCGGCTTTTATGGTTGGCCGTTCTATTACATGGGAACTAATCCCGACCCGCGGCTGAATGGTAAGCATCCCGAGCTGCGGGATAAGGTGATCGTGCCGGACGTTCTATTGCAGCCGCATAATGCGTCGCTCGAGATGACTTTCTATGAAGCGACGCAGTTCGGGCCGGAGTACAAGGGCGATATCTTTGCCGCGGAACACGGTTCATGGAACAAGGCCGATCGGGCGGGTTACGAAGTGATCATGGTTCCGGTCAAGGGAGGGAAAGCGACCGGAGAGTATGAAGATTTTGTTACCGGCTTTGTAACTCCGGCCGGCGATGCGTGGGGGCGGCCGGTGGGAGTTGCCGTCGCGCCGGATGGGTCACTCATGGTGAGCGACGACGCTTCGCAGTCGATCTGGCGCGTGCATCGCACCAACTAATAGTGAGTGCTATACTTCCTCCGCCCGGTTCGCCGCCCCGGAGAAGACATGAACAAGCCAACTCTTCTACTTCCGATCCTCGCGCTCTTTTCAACCTGGGCGGCGTCCGCTCAGGTAAGTATCCCGATTCTGAATCCCGTGTTCGACTTAGACAAACTGACATGCACGGCGGGTTACTATTGCTTTGCAGGCAACATCTCGGGCTGGCTTTGTGGTCCCGAAACCGGGCTGCAGAAGGCTTCCACGGCTGAATTTCCAAGCGCGCCGTCGGCAGGCATTTACGTTGCAGCCATTGGAAATACAGGCGGGACGGGTTCTATATTGCAAACGCTGGGGGATACTCTTCAGCCCAACACACTCTACGTTCTAAAGGTGAAGGCCGGCGCACGCGCGGATTATCCATTTACCGGGTACTCAGCGGGGCTCGTGGCTGGAAACGTCACCGTCGCTTCCGGCAATACGGCAACTCCCGTGGGCGGCGCGTTCGTAATCGAAGAGATCACCTACAACTCCGGAGCAAATCCCGGCCAAGTGGGCAAGCCTCTTCAGGTTTTCGTTAAGAGCCTCGGAAGCGGGCAAGTCGATGTCGCTGCCGTAACGCTCACGGCAACTGATGAATAGAAAGCGGCCGGCGATCCTTGCGAAAGAGCCCACGCGGATTCGTTCCTCGCGATACCCTGTAGTTATATGATTGCGGCATCGGAAGCGGCGCTCGAGATGGCCGTCGCGCGCATGCGGCGCGTGCGTACCGAAATCGGCAAAATTATCGTCGGGCAGGACGATGTTGTCGAAGGCGTTCTGATCTGCCTGGTTGCCGGTGGACACGTTCTCCTCGAAGGCGTCCCCGGTCTCGGCAAGACTACGCTGCTCCGCACACTCTCCCGCGCGCTGCAGTTGAAGTATTCGCGCATCCAGTTCACGCCCGACCTGATGCCCGGCGATATTGTCGGGAGCATGGTCGCCGATACGGACGACCGCGGCGGCAAGTTTCTGCGCTTCCAGCCCGGCCCGATTTTCGCGAATCTCGTGCTCGCCGACGAGATCAATCGCGCGACTCCCAAGACGCAATCCGCGCTGCTCGAAGCGATGCAGGAACGCACGGTCACCAGCGGTACCACCACGCACGAGTTGGAAGCGCCGTTCCTTGTGATGGCGACCCAGAATCCGATCGAGATGGAGGGCACCTACCCGCTGCCCGAAGCCCAGCTCGATCGCTTTTTGATGAAGATTCTGGTCCGCTATCCCTCGCGCGAGGACTTGACACGCATCGTCGAACGCACGATCCAGCGCGACGAAGCGCAGGTGGAACCCGTGCTCGATGGACCCACGATTCTGGAGGTGCGCAGCGTCGCGCGGCAGGTGCTTGTTGCTCCGCACGTGCGAGAGTACGCGATTCAAATCGTGATGGCCACGCAGCCGGATGGCGAGGAACGGCATGACATGGCGCGCCGTTATATTCGCTACGGCAGCTCGCCCCGCGGCGCGCAGGCGCTCGTAGAATGCGGACGCGTGCTGGCCTTTATGCGCGGACGTTTCCACTTGAGCATTGACGATATCCAGTCCGTTGCTCCGGCCGTTCTGCGTCACCGCATCATTCTGAATTTCGACGCCCACGCGGATGGCGAAACTCCTGAAACGGTCCTGAGCGCGATCATTAGAGATGTGAGCGTTCGCGCTGCTGTCGCGTGACAAACGACAGATGGGCTGTGGCCACGCTATGCTGATCGTTGCCGCGTGGCTCGGCAACAGGCGACTGCAGACGAGTATTTGGGGGCATTTCCTCTCTCTCGCGGTAAAAGGCATTCGAAGGTTCTTTTCCGGAGCACCAGCTCCATTACTGTCGCGGCTCAGCACGGCCGCCGGGTTGCCGGATTGAACAGGATGTGACTCGCGCACCGTATTAACCTGTAGTTATATGGTTGCGGCACCAAGCCGAGATTCCTGCACCACGCGGGCGCATTACACGACTTTTCGCGCCGCGCTCGCCTAAGGAACGCGGTCCCCAATGCCCGACGCACCGCTGCTCGATCGCGCGTTCCTCGAAAAACTGGAACGGCTCACGATTCAATGGCAGCGCTCGTTCGCCGGACTGGTGGGCGGTCACAACGCATCGCGCTTCGCCGGCGGCGGTCAGGAGTTCCTGGATCATCGCAACTTCCATCATGGCGACGATCTGCGCGCGGTCAACTGGCGCGCCTATCTGCGCCTCGACAAACTCTTTCTCAAGATGTTCCAGATCGAGCCGCGCGTGCCCGTGCAGATTCTGGTCGACGTCAGCAAATCGATGGCTGTCGAAGAGCGCACGCTGCGCACGCGAGCGAAGTTCGATTACGCGCGCCGCCTCGCCGGAGCGCTCGCCTACGTCGGTCTGGTGCGGCTCGACACGCTTGCCATCATGCCGTTTTCATCCCGCCTCGGCGAAGGAAAGCGCGTGGGCGGCGGACGCCATCGTTTTAGTCCGGTGATGGATTACCTGACAGCCCTCGAAGCCGCCGGCGTCACGGATTTCCATGAAGTTGTACGGGAGTTTATGCGCGCGCAACCGCAACGCGGGCTGTTGGTGATTCTCTCCGATTTTCTCGATGATCGCCCGGGCGATCGCGGCTGCGAGCGGGCGCTTCAGTATCTGGCGGATTTCGGGCATGAACTGTGCCTGGTTCAGATCTGGAACGAGGAAGACCGCACGCCGCCATGGACCGGCGAGCTCGAGTTGACCGATGCGGAAACCGGACAGCAGCTGCGCACGGCACTCGATGCACAAACACGCATTGCCTACACCCACGCTTTCGATGAGTACAGCGCCACGCTGCAACAGCTGGCTCTCCGCAACGGCGGCCGGTTCCTGAGCGTCCCAACTTCTAAGGACCTCGAAGAAGTGCTGTTTACGGACCTGGTGCGTGCGCGAGGCGTTGCCTGATGTTTTTCCTGAACCTCGCGCTCGGGCAGCTGCTGATGCTGGCAGGCGCAGCTTCCGCGATTACCGTCGCCCTCTACCTGCTCGATCGCTCGCGCCGCCGCCAGATCGTTTCGACCCTGCGCTTCTTTCCGCGCGAGGCCGTTACTCAGGACAAGGCGCGCCGCCGCCACATCCAGCAACCCATCTCGCTGCTGCTGCAACTTGCCGGAATCCTTCTGCTGCTGCTGGCCGTCGCGCAGCCCCGGTTCGGCAGTCCCTTTCAGAAGACGAATTACGAAGTGCTGCTGCTCGACACATCGTCGTGGATGGGCGCGCGGGACGGCGATCACACCGTGATGGACACCGCGCGCGCGCGTGCCAACGAATGGCTGGCGCGTTTGCCCGCGGCCGATCGCGTGATGCTGTTGCGCGCCGACGGGCTCGCCACGCCGGCCACTGCGTTCGAAGTCGATCGTCAGAACATTCGCCGTGCAATCGCCGCGTCGCAGGCGGGGTCCACGGCCCTCGATATCAATGGCGCGATGGCCGCCGCGCGACAGGCGCTCACCCATCGCGGATCTAGCGGCGAGATCGTTTACATCGGCGCGGCTCGTATTCGCGCGGATCAAGGCATGGCGCCGCAGGTCCCCAATCTACGTGTGATCACGGTCCCGAGCCCGACAGAGAACGCCGGTCTCAAGCGCATCAGCGTCAAACCGTCGACCACGGAGCCGGGCGCCTGGGACGTGCTCGTTTCCGTTCGAAATTATGGCTCGCGGCGGCGTGCTGTGGCGGTCGCGATGGGCTTCGATGGCGCGCCCGCGGGCGGCGAACGAATCACTCTTGAGCCCGGCGCCGATCACGATCTGCAATTCCCGTTGCGCACGCGGCAGGCCGGAGTGCTGGAAGCGCGCATCTCACCCGGCGATGCATTCCCGGCGGACGACCAGGCGGAACTTGCCGTGCCCGCAGTTCCGCAACTGCCGGTGATCGTCTACACCGACCGCGCCGCAACGCTGCGCCCGCTGCTTGCGGCGAACCCGCGGTTGAAATCGGAATTTCGCACGCGAGCGCAGTATCGGCCGGATGATCGCGCTCCCGTAATTCTCGATCACTTCCGCCCGACGCCGCTCCCACAATCCAATGCGATTTTTATTCTTCCCGGCGCCGCTAACGATGTTGTTATGTCCGCGGGCCCGCCGAAGACGGCGATTTTGCGGTTCGATCCCGGCCTGCCCGGAGCGCGCTTCGAACTCTCCACGCCGCTGCAGTTTGCGAAGGTCCTTCGATGGATTGAGCCCGAAACGTTTCGCGATTCCGGTCACAGCGTCGAAGCGACCGGCAACGTGACCGTTCCGATCGATGGGGGAGGAGGGGACAACATCTCCGTCCGCCACGAGAACGGAGCGGCCGTTCCATTCGCTATCGAGAACGGCACGCTTCGATTCTTTGCCGGTTCGCCGGAGACCGTCGTCGTCAGTATCGATGGCCGCGAAACCGGTTATCAGTTCACCCTTCCCGAGATGTGGGACACCGTTTGGAACCCACCGGCGACGGCGATCCGCGGCCTGCCGCCCCAGCACTACGCTGCCGATCAACGTGAGCTGTGGCCATGGCTTGCACTGCTGGGCGCAGCGTGTCTGATCGCGGAGTGGCTGTTGTTCGCGCAGAATCGCGGCAAGCCAATTCGCGCCATGCCGCAGCGAGCGGAACTACGGAGAGCGTCATGACCTTCGCCGATCCCATCCTGCTGTGGGTTTTGGCGCTGCCTGCAGTCTGGCTCGTTCTCGCCTGGCGTCCGGGCGGCCGCCGTATCGCGCAGAGTCTGGAAGCGGCCACGGTCGCGGCGATTGTGCTGGCCTTCGCCCAACCCACGCTGAACTATCGCGACCGAAAGATGGCCGTCGCCGTCTTGGCTGACACGTCCGCCAGCATTCCGCCGGATGATCTGCGTCGCGCTTCGAAGACCGTCGAAGCGATCGAGGCCTCACGCGGCAATAACACCGTCAGCGCACTTCCGTTCGCGCGAAAAACACGCCCGCTTTCCGCTACCGAATCGCGCACGGGCGAACTCGCATCCACCTCCGGCGATGATAGCCGCGGCACCAATCTGGAAACCTCGATCCGTGAAGCGATCGCGTCCCTTCCGGCGGGCGCGGTCGGGCGCATCGCGCTCATTACCGATGGCAATGAGAACGCCGGGAGCGTCACGCGCGCGGTCTGGCAGGCGCAGCAATTGGGCATCTCCATCGATACGTTTCCTTTGCCGGGGCGGAACCAACCCGAACTGCGCGTGGAATCGGTTTCCGCGCCCGCGAACGTTTTCAGCGGCGAGCGCTTTCCGGTGGATCTTACCGTCAGCGCGCCTCGACACGCGCCGGCGCATGTTGAGATCGAAGCGGAACACCGCAAGCTCGGCGATCAGCCCGTTACGCTCGAAGCCGGCGAAAACCATATTCGCATCCGGGCGTCGGTCAACACGAACGGTGCGACGCAGCTCTCCGGGCGCGTGGTTGGAGACGAGAAACTGGGCGAAACGCGTTTCGAATACGCGCTCACGGTTCGCAAGCCGCGGGTGCTGCTCGTCTCGCACGACCCGGCCGAAGCCAATCAGCATCTGGAGCAACTGCTGACCGCCGATCAGTTCGCCGTCGACCGCAGCACCGGCGCACTTCCGCAGGATCTCGCCGCCTATCAGCTCATTGTCTTCAACAACGCCAATGTGGAAGACGTTTCCTTACCGGATCAGACGCGCCTGGAGACGTTCGAGCAGCAAGGCGGCGGACTTCTTTGGATCGCGGGCGAGAAGAACGTCTACGTCGACCGTAAGAAAGCCCCCGAGCCGCCGCTGGCCCGTGCGCTCCCGGCCAAGATCGCGCCGCCGCGCTCCCCGCAAGGCAAGTGCGTGGTGCTCATCATCGACAAATCGTCGTCGATGGAAGGCAAGAAGATTGAACTCGCGCGTCTCGCTGCGATCGGCGTGGTTGAGAATCTGAAGCCCGATGATTGGGTCGCGGTCCTGATCTTCGATAACTCATTCCAATGGGCCGTGCCGCTGCGCCGCGCCGGAGATCGCGCGCAGATCAGCCGGCTGATCAGCGGCATCACTCCGGACGGAGGCACGCAGATCGCGCCCGCTCTCGCCGAAGCTTATGGCAAGGTTCTGCCCGTCGACGCGGTCTATAAACACATCGTCCTGTTAACCGACGGCATCTCGGAAGAAGGCGACAGCGCCGCGATGGCGCATGAGGCCGCGGCCAACCACGTTACCATCTCGACGGTGGGGCTGGGCCAGGACGTCAATCGCGCATATCTCGAGAAGATCGCCGCCAACGCCAAAGGGAAGAGCTATTTCTTGCTTGAACCTGCCGGCCTGGAACAGATTTTGTTGAAGGACGTGCAGGAACATACGGGCACCACGACGGTCGAGAAGCCGCTGCAAGCCGAAGCAACCGCTCAGAAGGCGACCCTTCTGGAAGGCGTCGATCTGAAATCCGCGCCGCCGCTCGCCGGCTATGTTCGCTTTGAAGCGCGCCCGGACGCCGAGCAGGTTCTAACGATCGACCGCGACCCACTGCTGGTTCGCTGGCAGAACGGGCTCGGCCGCGCCGCCGTTTTCACATCGGATGCGAAGAATCGCTGGGCCGCCGACTGGCTCAAGTGGAAAGACTTCGACCGCTTCTGGACGAATGTCGTGCGCGATCTGCTGCCGCAGGCGCCGGAAACGGAAGCGGTCGCGGACTACGATCCGGCCACTGGTGCGCTTGTCGTGAATTACAGTCTGGGACGCGCGGAAGACAAAGACACCAAGGCGGTCGCCCCCGAATTGTTCGCGCTCGGGCCGGACGGATTCCGCCAACCGATGCAGGTCGCGAAAATTGCGAACGGCCGATACCGCGCGCGCGTATCGATTGGCGAGCGCCAGGGCTTGTTCCGCGTGCGTCCACTGGTCGAATCGCGCCAGTTTCCCGAAGTCGGTCTGTACCGCAGCGAAGCCGAGATGACCGACTTCGGTTCCAACGAGCGGCTGCTGCGTCAAATCTCCAGCGCGACGGGTGGCCGATTCCGCCCGGCTCCCGGTCAGGTTTTCGACAACGCCGGACGGTCGACCGCCGCGTCGTTAGCCTTATGGCCGGGTTTGCTGCTGGCCGCTGTCATCTTGAACTTGTGCAGTCTGTTGACGCGCAAGTGGAAGGGCGTCCGAACATGGTTCCCCGCGCGCGTTATCCCGGCATCCTGATCGCGGCGGCTTCTATTGCAACGGTTTCCTGGGGGCAAGCCGCCGTGCACCGGTCGATTGAACAGAAGTTCGCGATCATCTCCGAGGATCGCGCAGCGGCCGGCGCGAGCTTCCACATCACCGCGGCTGAACTTACCGGGTATGCCCGGCGGCAGGCTGAAGAGATCGCCCCCGGCGCGGTCACCGGGGCCGCGATATCGATCTCCCCGGAACATGCCGAAGCGACCGGTTCGATCAACTTTCTGCGCCTGCGCGGCACCGACCAACCCGATGGTTTTTTGGACAAGCTACTCGACGGCGAACGTCCGATCCGTGTTCGCGTCCGCATTCAATCCGCGAACGGCTATGCGCGCGTCGATGTGGAGCGCGCCGAGATCTCAGGCGTAGCGATTGAAGGACCGGCTCTTGATTTTCTGATTCGCGAATTCGTTCTTCCTAACTTTCCGGATGCGCGGGTTGGCGAGTGGTTCAAACTACGGCACCGGATTGATCGATTTACACTGACGCCTGGCGCGGCGGACATATTCATCCGCGCTGCTGAGCGATAGTGGTAGGCGGTTAGCGCTCTGGAAAAGCGACGCAGGCGGGCTTACGCGCGCGGCTCCCTCGAAAATAGCTCGCAACGTACACCGTTCCACCGGGGTAGGGTCAACGCGGCTCACCGCGGAGGACCCTCCCTTTCGGTCGGGCTCGGATTGGGGCTGCGGGTAGCCTGGCGGCGACATGGCCTTCGGATCTGCTACAGTCCCGCGCTACTGTTCGCCGTGGATGGCCAAAGAATCGGATTCCGCGGCTTCTTCCGTGGAACTGCCCCAAACCACGTTAGAGCCCCAAACCACGTTGAAGCCGGTCATCGTGCTGGAACCCCACACCACATTGGATCCCCAGACCACGTTGTTGGCGAGAAGGGAACTGGACCCCCAAACTACGTTCGAACCCCAGACCACATTGCTGCCCCAAACCACGTTGCTACCCCAAACCACGTTGGAGCCGCTCACGTTCTGCATCGTGACCTTGCCGGTTGCGGCGTTGAACGTTACCGAGGGAGAAAGGGCATAACCGCTAGACGTGGTTTGATCCTGAACAGCGGCCATGATATCGATGTACCCGGCGCCGATCGTGAAAACATCGTAGTAACTGGTATAAGTGATGCCAGTCGACGGATCGACGGCCACACTGCTGACCGGGAAGTTCTTGGTTGCCGTCTTCATGAGCTTCGCTTTTACCTGGTCGGGCGTGATGGCCGGGTTTTGCTGGATGAGAATAGCCGCCGCTCCGCTCACCACCGGCGTGGCCATGCTGGTGCCGCTCAGGGTGAAGTAGTACCCCGAATCCCAATTGGTGGGATAGCTGTCGCCCAGTTGCATATAGGGATGCATCGTCGAAACAACGCGGTTGCCGGGCGCGACGATATCGGGCTTGACGGTGTGATCGAACAGCGTGGGGCCTTTCGAGCTATAGCTGGCAATCGTGTCGTCGCTGCGGGTGTTAGTCCCGTTGGTCTTCATGGCTCCCACGGTGATGACATAGGGGTCATTGCCCGGAGCGGCAATCGTGCCGTAGCCATTGGTCTTGGCCGAGTTGTCGCGACCGTCGTTACCGGCGGCAACGACGACCACGATGCCGCTCTTCCAGGCTGCCTCGACCGCCTGGCAGAGTGGATCATAGGCGGCGGATTCGAACACGGGGCGTCCGAGCGAGAGATTCATGACACGGATGTTGTAATTGCTTCGGAGCGAGATCGCAGTCCAAATCGCGTTGATCACACTCGCGTCGGAACCATTTCCGTTCTGGTCGAGCACGCGAAGATTGATGAAATTCACCCCCATCGCTATTCCGACATAAGAAGTTCCATTCGGGTGAGCGCCGATGATACCGGCGACATGAGTGCCGTGGCCAAACTGATCCTGAGGAGTACCGCCGACGAAGGACTGCTCATAGACGATGCGGGAACCGCCCGCGCCATTGGTCCACTGATCCATGCTTTCCCAGATACCACTGTCGAGCAAAGCGACGCCTACGCCCGAGCCGTCGAACCCGTAAGTCGCGCGGACAAGATTGGCATTGACGGTCGCGCCGGTGATGTCAAGCATCTTTTTCAGGGGACGATTGGGAGAGACATAGGCGACGTCAGGATCCTCGGCGATCGTCTTTAACGCCGATCGAGGAACGTTGTAATGGGCCCCCTTGATAAAGTCCATCCGGGCCTTGAGCTGGCCGCCGAGATTGGCGATCTTCTGATGGTGAGCCTCCGTGGGAGCTACCTTATACTGAACGATGATTTCCACATTTTCGTCCATAGGTCTGCTGGCCGTGTTCTCCGGGCGAAGTTCGGGCGCGAATTTATCGCCCCATACGACCGTACTCCATCCCAGTGTGGTGGAAAACGCGGTGGCCAACCCGCAGGTTGCGAGCAGCCGTAGAGTCTTGTTCATGTTACTTACTCCCGATTTCGATTGATTTGAAGAACTGCGACGGGTGTACAGGGTCCCCAGCGTCGCCGGTTTGCAGTTGTATTAGTTGCACAGCCAGCTATCGGACGAATCAGAAAGCTCCGATATCCCACTCAAGTACTGAAATCTCCTGAATCGAGAGTTGCGCGTCCGGGGGCTCGTAGCTCTGGGGAGAACTTTCGCCGAGACGCTGGACATCGCCCGCGACGTCGCTGGACTTCGCCCGCGACGTCGCTAGAAAGCTGATCGAAGCGGCTCGCGAGCGAAATGCCGTCGCTTCGTAAATGGGACTACTCGCGGGATTTCGTTGGTTGGCGAGCTTAAAGGCATTGGAAGGTATTTTTCCGGAGCACCAGTTCGCTTTCGCTCCGGCTCGGTTTTGTGCTTGCGTTTCGAATTTTCGGGGTGCGGAATTAGCAGAATCGGCGCAGGCGGGCGTGAATCTGGATCGCACGCCGGGCGTCCCGCAGAATCTGCGCCTTCAGCTCTTCGGGCGACGCGAACTTGCGCTCGTCGCGGATACGCCAGAGGAATTCGACGCGGATGCGCTCCGGATCAGGCGGCTCGAACGGACTGAGCAAGTACGTTTCGATGGTGAGCGCGTCGCCGTTGAAGGTCGGACGCACCCCTAGATTGGTGATCGATTCCCATCGCCGGCCCTCGGGAAGCTCGACCGTGCGCGTCACATAAACGCCGGTGCGCGGCAGCACTTCGGAATCGGGCGCCAGATTGAGCGTCGGCACGGTCTGCTTCGACCCAATACCGTGTCCGCTGACCACGCGGCCTTCGAGTTCGAACGGCCTCGCCAGCAGGCGCGAAGCGCGCGCGATGCGTCCCGCGGCGGCCATCTCGCGTAGCAGGCTGCTGGAGACGCGCTGTCTGCGAATCTCCACGGGCGCGACGGTCACGACGTCAAAGCCGTGCTCGCGGCCCAGCCTTTCGAGCAGCGCGCGATCCCCCGCCTGTTTGTGCCCGAAGCGGAAATCGTCCCCCATGACAATGGCTTTTGCGCCGAGCTTGCGGACGAGTAGGTCGACGACAAACTCTTCGGGGGTCCAGCGCGAAAGCTCCTCGGTGAACGGAAGCACGAGCACGTGCTCGATGCCCGCTGCGCCCATCAGCTCGGCTCGCCGGGTGAAATCGCAAATCATCTTCGGCGCGCGCGCAGGGGCAATCACCTTTGCGGGATGCGGCTGAAACGTCAATACCGCGGCCTTCCGACCGCCGGCGCGCGCGATCTCAGCCGTGCGGCGCATCAACTCCTGATGGCCGATATGGACGCCGTCGAAATTCCCGATGGTGAGAGCGCAGGGACCGAAATCGGGAGGCACATGGTCGAAGCCCCAAAACACACGAGGCATGCTCATACGTCGATGCGCAAGCCGTCGTAAGCGAGATATACGTTGTCCGGCATTGTCGCCTGAGTTGCGGCATGCGGCAGATCGTGGCAGATATGCGTGAAGTAGGCCCGCCTGGGTTTCAGCTGCTCGACCAGTTTCAGCGCTGCCGCCACGGTCGTGTGAGTCGGATGCGGACGATACCGCAAGGCATCGAGAAAGAGAACATCAAGACCCTGCAGCATTCCCATGGAAGCTTCGGGGATCTCGCTGTGGTCCGTCAGGTAAGCCAGCTTGCCGATGCGATATCCGAAGATCGGTTGCTTTCCGTGCAGCAGCGGGATCGGCTGAACCGTGAGGCCGAACAACTCGAACGGCTTACCTTCGTGATCATGCGTTTCCGTTTCCGGCACAAAGGTGTCGCGCACCTTGGAGTCAAAAGCATAGGGGAAGATTCGTTTGAGCGCGGACAGAGTCTCGCCATCCGCATACACCGGGATGCGCGTCCGCTGCTTTGCATTGAAGGGGCGGATATCGTCGAAGCCCATGATGTGATCGGCGTGGTGGTGTGTGAAGAGGAGCGCGTCCAGCCGGTCAACGCCCTCGCGCAGGACCTGCGTGCGGAAGTCCGGCGTCGTGTCGATCACGATGTTCTTGCCCTCGTGCGAAATCAGGATGGAAGGGCGCAGGCGATTGTCATGCGGGTCGGCGGAGCAGCACACGGCGCAAGGGCAGCCGATTGTCGGGACGCCGGAACTGGTTCCCGACCCGAGAACCAGAATTTGCACCTCAGCTCTTCCTGGGCTGTGCCTGAACAAACCGGAAGCGCAGTTCAGTAAGCGAGTTGTTGAGGAGCCGGTCTTCTTCGAGAGTCAGATTGCCTTTCGTTTTTTCCTGGATGATGCCGAGCAGGTCGATGGTGTGGCGCGCGGTTTCGAAATCGGGTTCCGGCTTCTCGGATTCGGGCCCGAAATGCAGCAGCCCGAGCTGCATCTGCGCTTGCGTGATCATCGAGAAAATCAGGAACTCGAAGCTGGCCGGAGGTAATGGCGGGCGCTCCGGCGAGGGTTCGACGGTGTCGTTTTCGCTCATCGGAATCAGGATAGCAACGGCACACTTGTTACCCTGAAATTCCTGATATGTCCGCGGCCTC
>NZ_CAJCHS010000184.1 GCF_903970205.1 Nevskia soli
ACGGCGGCCTCCAGGACCTGAAGTCCGCGCGCGCCCAGTTCGGTTTGCAACGCT
Organism: Nevskia soli; assembly: GCF_903970205.1. Classification (GTDB taxonomy): domain Bacteria; phylum Acidobacteriota; class Terriglobia; order Bryobacterales; family Bryobacteraceae; genus Bog-113. The sequence goes on from NZ_CAJCHS010000184.1 coordinate 55, forward strand.
TCGAAAATGCCGGTTACCGCCTGGCAGTGCGAGCAGCCGGTCTTGATGAACGCCAGCAAGACTACCTTGCCGCGATACTTTTGCAAACGGGTCTTAGTCCCGTCGGTCATGTTCATGGCGAACACCGGAGCCGGCCGCGGCACCGGAGCGGCGATCGCAATCGCGCCAAGGGTCACGCCAAATACTACACACGCAAGAAATCGCATTCCTGAAATGAGGATAGCGCCCACTTACTCGGGTTCCGGCATGTTCTCGACCGATGTCACGCGTTTGCCTTCGCGCTTCACGTGGAAGTAGCTCACCGGGTCGTGCCCAAAACAACCATGGCCGGAGAAGGCGTCTTCGCTTGCCTGATCGATCACCGCGCCTTTCATCTTGCCCATGATCACCCGGCGGTACATCGAAAGAAAACGCCCCGCAGCACGGTCGCTGGACCACTCGGAGGCGTACTCCAGAAGCTTGCGATCGTTGTGCTTCGCGGCGAAAATCGCAAATCCGCCGCCGCGCCACTCGGCGCTCATTTTGTCCGCTTCTTTGCGCGACGTGTATTGCTCCAGCAACACACGATGATCCAGCTCCCCGAGTGTCGACCCGAAGACGACCTTCATATGCTTTGGCGGATCCGGCAGGTCCACATCGACCGGCTTCACGCGCGAGAAGTACATATCCGGATGCAAAATCTGCTGCGTCGACACCGGCGCTTCCGTAAATACGTGCCGGAATCCCTCGCGCCCGTAGCGTCGCACCACGGCCGCCTGAAACGTCATTCCCCAGGTGTAAGGGAAGATCAACGTCACGCGGAAGTAGAGAGGCGCTTTGTCGAAGACGGGATACTCGCCGGTGGGATCGGCGGTGGAATCGAAGTCGCTCGAGTCGGGCACGATGTCGAGCGGCTGTTCGCCTTTCTCGGCCGCGGCGTAGGCGAGTGTCAGATATTGCGCCTGCCCTTCGACAACCGCCTCGCGCGCCGCCGATTGTTCGCCGTCGTCTTCCACCTTCTTCTCGTACTTGCCTAGGTTCACATTCTGATCGGCCAGCGCGTGGGCGAGCTCATGCACGACGGTTTCGTCGCGCATCCCGCCGGGCGTCCAATCGGCCAGAAACAACTTCTTCTTCTGGTAGTCATAGAAGGCCGCGGCCTGTTCGGTCAGCAGATCGACCGTCATCTTGCGCAGATCGAAACCCTCCGGCACCAGCCCTAACAGCCGCAGCGCCGATTCCTCGGCGAGAATTTCCCTGGTCTTGATGGTTTTCTTCGCGCGTCCTTCCAGGTAGCTCGAAACTTCGGCGCGGCTGATGGATTGGAATCGCAGCTGGTGCTTTACGGGCATTCCCGTGATTTCGGATAGCTTTTGCAGCACGCCGCCGATTTCAGCCGCCGCTGGAAGCGCTTCCGTCGCGTAGACGGCAAACCCCGACAGAGCGACCGCGGCGCAGCCGCACGCTAAGATAGAGGGGAATCTACGTTTGGGAGACACAGTGGCAACCGACGAAAGCAAGCTCTATAAGGCGGAAAATCTGGGCAGCGGCACCTTCATTATTACTAAGCCGAAGCGCAAGAAAACCAAGTTACGACAGACCGAGCTGAAGAATCCCCGCCGCGGCTCGCGCAAGTAAACCGCGGCGACTTCCAATCCTATTTTCCCTTGCGGTTGGGATTGATCGCGAAGAGGCACGCTTCGAGCAGCGCTTTTTGAATCACGGCCGCCGAAGCCAGCGATCCGCAGAGTGTGAGCCCGATCAGTAAGGTTTGCATTTCCCGTCTCCCGGCGATTCGTTCGCACGCCGTATGCCAAATCGGATGCAGCGCGAGCGGCGACGTTTCTATTAAAATCACGCAACAAAGCAAGCGAAATGGCAATTCTCCTGCTATCGCAATCAGCGGAGGATTTAATCAATGAAATACCTATTCGCGTGGATGCTCGGAGTACCCGGCGGTCTGATTCTGCTGTGGTTCCTTTTCAGCCATATGCATTAACCGGGTAACACGAAGGTAGTGGGAATCGGTTCGTCCGATTGATCGTCAGGCGGTACCAGCATGTGAAAGTAATAAGTGGTTAGCGCCACCATCACGAGCAGGAGAAACAAAACCAGCCCCCATCGTAATAATGCGACCGATGGAAATGCGTCGGTCCGGACCGTCGCGGCGGTGATCTTCACCACGGCATATGAGAATGCCGCCGCGAAGGTGAGCTTCAGCCACCACGGCATGAGATCGAGCGGCTCCTGGCCGCCAATCTGGCTCCAACACTCGAAAAATGCGATGAACGCCAGCAACGCTTCAATGGCGTAGGCAACACGCAGCGGACGAAATTCTCTCTGTGGTTCGGGTGGTTTCTCGGGCGACACTGTTCTCCCAGCGCCCCTTCATCTTACCTTCACGGTTGAAATCCGGGAACCGGCGCCCGCGACACTGCGTATCTCCTGTATTCTGGAGTACACGTGCCCAGTCGTGGATTCAAGCGGTTCACCTATGATTTTGTGAGTGCGCTGGGGCTTGCCGTCGATTCGATCCGAGCCCACAAATTGCGCAGTTTCCTCACGCTTCTCGGCGTCATTATCGGCGTCGCGAGCGTAATTTTTGTCGGCTCCGCCATCGAAGGCCTCAGCGTCTACGCGGAACAAAGCACCGCGAAAGCCTTCGGCAGCGAGTCGTTCTTTATCGGCCAAGTGATCACCGGGGGCACCAGTTGGAAAGCATACGTGGAGAAGCTCAAGCGCAACCACCAGATGCGCATGGACGATTACAATTACCTCCGCACCACGGACGCCGATTATTCCGTCTTCAGTCCCTACCGGCAAAAGTCGGTTGATGTCAAGCGGGAAGGTTTCATTAGCGAGCAGACGTCCGTCCTCGGCGTTTCGGCGGCGATGTCGGTGATCCGGGATATCGGGGTCTCGGACGGACGCTTCTTCAATGAACAGGAAGAGCGGAACCGTTCGTACGTCGCGGTAATCGGCGACGAAACGCGGGACCATTTGTTCCCGGACGGCGACTCGCCGATCGACAAAACGATCAAGATCAACGGCATCGATTTCACGGTGGTCGGCGTACAGGAAAAGCTGGGCTCGGCGTTCGGCCGCAGTCAGGATAACTCGGTGTACATTCCGGTGACCGCTTTCAACCGGATGTACGGTCCGCCCACGACGGATATGCCGATCTTCGGACGCGCGCGCCCGGAAAGCGGGCTCTCGATGGATCAGGCTCTCGATTATGCGCGGGTCGCGCTGCGCACGCGTTTCCACCAGCGGCCCGCTGAGAAGGATCGGTTCGACGTTCTTACGCCGGACGCGATCCGCGGCTTCATCGACCAGATCCTTTCGCTGGTCGCGGCGGTTGTGATTCCCATAACCTGCATTTCGCTGGTGGTCGGCGGCATCGTCATCATGAACATCATGCTGGTGAGCGTCACGGAGCGGACCCGCGAGATCGGGATCCGCAAATCGCTCGGCGCACGGCGTTCGGATATCCTGCTTCAGGTCCTGATTGAAGCGGTTCTGATGGCATCGATTGGCGGCGCGATGGGGGTCGGCATTGGCGCGCTGGTCACTGCGGCCGCCGGCGCGATGTTCAGCCTGAAGCTGCACATCACGGTGCCGTACGTGATTCTTTCAGTGGTTGTGTCGAGCCTGGTTGGAATCATCTCCGGATGGTATCCGGCATCGCGCGCGGCCAAGCTGGATCCGATCACCGCACTACGTTCCGAATGACGCAGAAGCGGGGGTCCGAATAACATGGCAATCAATATCAGTCTGGGCCAGAATTTCCGAATGGCACTGGATGCGGTCTGGACGCACCGCTTCCGGTCGCTCCTCACCATTCTTGGTATCGTCATCGGGATTACCACGGTTGTAACGGTTGCGTCGCTGCTGACCGGACTACGCCAGGGCATCGTGGTGTTCTTCGATTCGCTGGGCCCCGACAACGTGTTCATTTTCAAGACGAGCGGCAATCCCCAGTTCGACGGGCCGAATCCCAAAGAGCGCCGTCGCAAAGCGATCGACCCGGCGTATGCCGAAGACATTCGACGCATCGTGACCGCGGTACAGGATGTCGGCGTTCAAATCTACATCCCCAACATTCAGGATGGAAAGGCGCTGACGGCGCACGTTCCCGGCACGGAAACCGATGACGTTTCGCTGATCGGGCAAACGGCCAATGTGGACGACCTCGCGCCTCACGATTTCCGTGATGGCCGCTTCTTTACGACCGAAGAAAACGCGCGCGGGGCGAAAGTAGCCGTGCTCGGCAACGACGTCGCGAACGCGCTGTTTCCGGATGGCAAAGCCGTGGGTAACGCTTTCATGCTGGACGGCGCGGAATACACGGTCGTCGGCGTGTTCGCCAAAGCCAAGGGCGGATTCTTCGGCCAGAACGGCGAAGACACCCAGATCACGATTCCGCTGAGCACGGCTCATTTCCGTTATCCCGGCGTCGACCGGTACATGATCATCGCGAAAGCGAAACCCGGACAGCGCAAAGAAGCTTACGACGAAATCGAAGCGTTGCTGCGGCGTCTGCGGCACACGCCCAAGGGTGAAGAGGATGACTTCTCGCTCTCCACTCCGGACCAGATCATCTCGCAATTCGACAGCATCACGGGGATCATCGGCCTGGTCGCGATCGCAATTTCCGGACTCGGTTTGCTGGTCGGCGGGATTGGAGTGATGAACATCATGCTGGTCAGCGTGACCGAGCGAACGCGCGAGATCGGCGTGCGCAAAGCGATCGGAGCGCGGCGGTTCGACATTATCTGGCAATTTCTGGCGGAGGCGATCGCGCTCACCGGAGTGGGCGGATTGCTGGGGATCATCATCGCCGTGCTGGTTACGCTGCTGGTCAGCGTGCTGGTTCCGTCGCTGCCCTCGACGGTGCCGGGTTGGGCGATCATCACAGGGTTCACCGTTTCGGTTGCGATTGGCTTGTTCTTCGGGACGTGGCCGGCGGTGAAGGCGGCGCAGCTGGATCCGGTGGAAGCGCTGAGGTACGAGTAGCGGCAGGCGATGTTCACAGCAGAGGAACGGGCTCGGCTGCGATCTGAAATGGGCCGTGGATGATGGCGGTCTTTGGGCGGTTCAACATCCTCGCGATACTTGCGGGGATCGTCAGCGTCATATATCGCGGCTTCCGTCTGTTCGGCTCGCTTTCAGCGGTAATCCTGGAATACAACAACGGAAGCGCCGCTGCGGGGCTAGTTTAGTCGCCCCTGGTAGTAACCGCTCCGTAACCGTCGCGGCTCCGTAACGTGGTGAATTTACTGAGCCGCGCGCGTAAGCAAGCGCTGTTTGAAGACTTCTGCCACGCGAGACTACTTCTTTAGTTCCTCGATCAACGCGGGAACGACCTGGAAGAGATCGCCGACGATTCCGTAGTCCGCGATTTCGAAGATGGGCGCTTCGGGATCTTTGTTGATCGCGACGACGATCTTAGAGCCTTTCATGCCGACCAGATGCTGGATCGCGCCGGAAATGCCGACGGCCAGATACATCTTAGGCGCGACGGTTTGTCCGGAACTGCCGACCTGACGCTCCATGGGGAGCCATCCGTTATCGCAGATGGGGCGTGAGGCGGCAATCTCGGCGTGCAGCGCCTCGGCGAGCTGCTCGATCATCGGCAGATTCTCAGGGTCCTTGATGCCGCGGCCTACGGAGACGATGATGTCGGCGGCGCCTAGATCGACCGCGCGGGTGGATTCGCGGAAGAGTTCGAGCGGCTTCGAGCGGACTTGCGAAGCTTCGATGGAGGGCGTGAACTTCTCAACAGGAGCGCTGCCTGGTTCGCGCGTATCGGCCCGGAACGAACCGGCTTGCAGGGATGCGAAGAAGGGCGGTTCGCCCGTGCAGTGAACGTCCGCGTTGACTTTGCCTTGAAAGAGCTGCCGGACGAAGATGGTGGTGTCGCCTTCACGCTTGTGGGCGATCACGTCGCTGACCAGGACGCGGTCCATTGCGGTAGCGAGTTTCGGGGCGTAGTCGCGGACCTGATAGGTATGCGGGAAGAGAACCAGCCGGGCGCCAAGCTTCTCGACTAACTGGCGGACCGCGAGCGCGGCGGCGTCGGGAGTATAGACATCCAGGAGTTCGTGCTCGATTACGTGTACTTTGTCGAGCTTCGATGCGGCGAGTTCAGCAGCGGCTTGCTCCGCGCCTTTACCGAATAGAGCCGCGTGGACCGGAAGCGAAAGCTCGGCGCCGAACTGCTGGGCTGCGGCGACCGTTTCGAGCGACATTTTGTTCAGCGTGCCGTCGCGCTGTTCACCTACTACCAGAATGCTCATATAACGCGCGCCTCGAATCTCAGCTTCTCTACTAACTTGGCCGCAGCTTCTTTGGGGTTACCTTCGAATAACTGCGATTGCTTGTTGCGTTCCGGGAAATAGATGCGTTCCAGCGCGGCCTTTGGCTGAGTTAGACCGCCTAAGTCCGAGGCCGAGATGCGTTTCAGTTCTTTGGTCTTGGCTTTCTTGATGCCCATGAGTGTCGCGTAACGAAGCTTGTTACTTCCGGACTGCATGGTAAGCAGAGCGGGTAACGGCATCTCGACATTCTGGAACCAGCCGTCTTCCAGCTCGCGCTTCACGGTCATCGTCTTGCCGTTGACTTCGATGTGCATGATGATGGTGGCGTGCGGAACGCCGAGTAACTCGGCCAGGATCACCCCGGTTTGTCCCATGCCGAGATCGTCCGATTGAAGGCCGGTGAGCACTAAGTCGGGCGCTTCCTGCTTCAGGGCCGCGGCCATGAGCCGGGCGGGGACCAGCGGATCGGCGCCGCCGAGGTTATCCTCTTCGATGTGCAGCGCACGGTCAGCTCCCTTGGCGAGAGCCTCGCGGATGGTCTGGGCGGCGCGTGCGGGACCCGCGCAAAGTACGATAACTTCGCCGCCGTATTGTTCTTTCAATTGCAGGCCGGCTTCTAAGGCGTAAGCGTCCGGCTCATTGATTTCGTAACTAAGGTCGGCGTCCTGAATCCACTTACCCGATGAATCGACTCGGAGTAAGGAATCACGCGCGGGAACCTGTTTGATGGCGACTACTATTTTCATTAGTTTCGTTCAATCCTTAGCCACAGATGAACACAGATAAGCATTCGAAGGTTCTTTTTCCGGAGCACCAGCTCCATTACTGTCGCGGCTCAGAATGCGGAATCCCAGTTTTCAAAACGACGACGAAGGAGATCAGGTCTTTAGTTTTATCTGAGTTCATCTGTGTTTAACTGTGGCTAATTCCCGGGTTGATAGCGCTTGAAGATCAAAGCTCCATTGGTGCCGCCGAACCCGAACGAGTTCGACAGCGCATAATCGATCCGCAACGGCCGCGCCTGGTTGGGTACGTAATCCAGGTCGCATCCGGGTCCCGGGCTCTCTAAGTTGCGGGTGGGCGGAGCGATCTGGTCGCGAATCGCCAGAACACAAAGCCCGGCTTCCAAGCCTCCCGCGCCGCCCAGTAAATGCCCGGTCATCGACTTAGTGGAACTTACGGGAAGCTTGCTCGCGTACTCGCCAAAGGTACCGTGGATTGCTTCGGTTTCCAGGCGATCGCCTAATTCGGTGGAAGTCCCGTGCGCGTTCACGTAATCGATCTGGTCCGGCGAGAGTTTCGCGTCGCGCAGCGCATTGTTCATCACGCGGGTCGCGCCTTCGCCATGTTCGGCGGGCGAGGTGACGTGGTACGCGTCGCTGCTCATTCCGTATCCGACGATTTCAGCGATGATCCGCGCGCCTCGCTGTTGGGCGAATTCGAGCGCTTCCAGAACCAGGATGCCGGCGCCTTCGCCTACGATGAAGCCGTCGCGCTCGCTATCGAAAGGACGGCTGGCGTGTTCGGGATCATCGTTACGGGTCGAGAGCGCGCGCATGGCCGCGAAGCCTCCGATCCCCAGGGGCGAGATGCAGGCTTCCGCGCCGCCGCAAATCATCACGTCCGCATCGGCGCGCTGGATGATCTTGAACGAATCGCCAATGGAGTGCGCGCTGGTGGTACAAGCGGTGGCCGTCGCGGAATTCGGCCCTTTGGCTCCGGTGCGAATGGAAACGTGCCCGGACGCGAGGTTCACGATCGTCGCCGGGATGAAGAAAGGCGAGATGCGACGCGGTCCGTGTTCGAGCAACTGGCGGTATTCGCGCTCGATGACTTCAAATCCGCCGATGCCGCTCCCTATATAGACGCCGACCCTCTCGGCGATCTCGGGAGTGACTTTCAGGCCCGAATCGGCCAGAGCGAAGTCACTGGCGGCGATCCCCAAATGGATGAACCGCCCCATCTTTTTGACTTCTTTCTTCTCGATGAAGTTGAAAGGGTCGAAATTCTTGACCTCGCCGGCGATGCGGCATGAAAAAGCCGTGGCATCGAACTGGGTGATCGGGCCGATCCCGTTGCGGGCGGCGAGAATGCCCTTCCAGGTTTCTTCCGTGCCGATGCCCAGCGGCGACACCAAGCCGACCCCGGTGACTACAACTCTGCGGGAAATACGTGCTTCTCCTCTTGTTGCAGGTCCTAAAGGTGTGATTACTTCTTAGCGGACTTCGATTCGATGTAGTCCACGGCGTCCTTGACGGTGTGGATCTTCTCGGCGTCCTCGTCGGGGATTTCGAGATCGAACGCCTCCTCGAACGCCATTACGAGCTCGACGATATCGAGCGAATCCGCGCCCAAATCATCAACGAACGAGGCGTTACTCTCAACCTGGTTCTCGTCCACCCCAAGCTGCTCGACAATAATCTGCTTTACCTTCGTCTCAACGGGAGAAGCCATTTTTCCTCCTGGGAAAAGCGCGCCAGTGCGCGGTACAAAGTCTTGATTCTAGCCATCCAGACCACAAAGGCGCAACAATTCAGTCGGGCGCAGGAGATGAACTAATACTATTTCGCTCGCCGGTTGTTCAAAAAGCGCGTATGGCTGGGAGGCAGGGATTCGAACCCCGATACGCAGATCCAGAATCTGCAGTCTTACCGTTAGACGACCTCCCAACGGCCATTTCGAATTCTAGCAAAGGGCGAGGGCGCGTCTACTTGCATTACCCGGCCGCGGCGAGCTGGGGAGCATTCTCACGATCTCCGGCGACCTGACGCAGGGCGGCATCCCGCTCACGCCGAATGCGCGCCGCACGCTCTCCCGAATAGCCGGGAGAGCCGCGATCGAGCATGGCGTCGAGCGCCTGAAGGCTCTGATCCGCTTTTTGATGCTGGCCGGCACGGTTATACGCGGTAACCAGATCCAGACGAAGGCGGAAGTTGCGAGGGTACGCGGCGGTGAGTTCTTCTAGATAAGCAATCGCTTCGGGCAGACGGTTCTCACGGCGGGCGATCTCGGCAGCCAGCATGGCGGCATTCACATGCGCTTTCCGGCCGCATGCGGCCACGTGCTGGATTTCGAGCAAGCCGCGCTCTTTATTGCCGGTCATGCCCACGGCTCGAGCCGCAAAGCGCGCCAGCGGAGGCAGCTTTCCCACGACGTATTCATTGATAGCGGGAACCAGACGGGCGTCGCAGTTCGACGGGTCCAAGCGGATGACTTCTTCGAAGTAATGCCGGCTTTGGCTGGTGTTGCGGAGGGCGGTGAACCAGGCGTGTTTCACCAGCAGGGCGTAGCTGGCGCGCAACGCGGTGATGCCGCCCATTCCGAACAGGGCCGAGCTGTCCTGGGGATTGGCGGCCAGGCGCTGCTGTTCCAGGCTTTCCGCGGTATCGAGAGCGTTGTTGAACTCGGCTTCCTGGCGCGGCGTCATGGTGACCCGCTTGGTGCGCACCAGCGAACTTTGTCCATTGACTAAATCGGCTTCAGTGATGCCGGAATCGTACATTGCCGTGTAGAAGACGCCCTGCGCGACATAAATCCAGGCATCCGCCGAGTGAGGGTGCAGATCGCGCGCGGCGCGGAAATCGGCGGCCGCTTCTTTGTATTCGAGGTTATAGAAATGATCGAATGCCGACGCGGTTAGCGGATCGGGCGGTTGTGCAACAGCGGCACTGCAAAAGGCGGTTACGAGGAACGCGGTCTTAAAGCAAGCCGATGTCACCCTTGCCGTGGAGCAAGCGCTTAGCCAAATTAGCTTTCGTTCAGATGCCTGTTTAATCCTGGTTTTAAACGATCAGGCCAACCGACCGCATGAGTGCAATTGCATTACTTCGCGTGACCACTCCTTCGCGCATTTTGTAGTCGAATGCAATACGTCCCTCGTGGATGGTGTCTTCGAAATGCACGTTGCGCGCTGACGGGATCGTATCCGCAATAGCAGCGAGCGCGAGGTCGTGGGTAGTAGCCAGCGCCATGGCGCCGCGTTCGGCAAGCCCGCGCAGAATGGCTTCCGCGCCAATGCGGCGATCGTGCGAGTTGGTGCCGGCCAGCAGTTCGTCGAGCAGGCAAAGCGACGGCTGGGGCAGCTGCAGAATTTGGCGGATGCGGAGGATTTCGGCGTAGAAGCGGCTGATCCCATCAGCCAGCGAATCGTTGGTGCGAATCGAGGCGCCCAGGTTCAGGACAGGCAAGCTCAGCGACGCGGCGCGCACGGGAGCGCCCGCCAGCGCGAGAACCGTGTTCGTGCCGACGGTGCGAAGCAGCGTGCTTTTGCCGGACATGTTGGAGCCGCTGACGATGAGGATTGCGGATTCGCCCGGCCTGGAACCTAATGAGATGTCATTCGGGACACCTTCCAGAAGCAGCGGATGACCGAGAGCGGAGGCGCGGAAGCAGGCCGGTCCCTCAGCGATCTCGGGCAGCGTGTCTTCGGGATGTTCGTAATAGGCCGATGCAAGCGAACTGAGGGCCTCGAAATCCGCCAGGGCGTTGATCCACGCGGGAACTTGCGCGCTGTGTTGCTGACGCCAGGTCTCGACCGCGAAGCTCACCTGGGTGGTCCAAAGCACGAGCGGTCCGAACAGACGGAGCGCCCAGTTGTCGCGCGATTCCAGCATTTGCATCAGGCGATTCAGTTGCGCAATGGCTTGCGAGGCCGAGCCTTTCCCGCCCGACGTAATCGCATTGTGGAGGGACTTGAGCCGCGGGGATGCGAACGATTCCGACTCCACGCGGGCCAGGGCGTCGCGCAACAATGCCAGACCGGCCGCGGATTGTTCGCACTCGCCGGCGATCCGGCTGACCACCGGGCGCCATCGAAAGAAGAGTGCGGCTTCGAGCAAGCCCACGCAAATGAGGGCGATTCGCGGGACCGCAACCCCTCCGGTGACGAGCGTGACCAGCCACCAAACAAGCAGGCCGAGGGCGAGGCTCGATAACACGCGCGCAGCGATGCGCAGGGACGCCGGAATGGCGATCGGCGGCGCGGCGGCCCAGGATCGAAGCGCGTCGGGATGTCCCGCTGACCCGAAGTCGGTTCCAAGCACGGCCATGGACTCGCGCAGGTCGAGCAGGGGCCGCAGTTCCGTGATCGCGCCGTGGCGGGCGGCGATTTCAGAGGGCGATGCGGGGTGTAGCAGCCAGTCGGCGAGGCGCTGCTCGCCCGCCCCGGTCCGGCAAACCGACAGGAACTGGAAGAGCGAATTCCGTCCGAAGAGGTCGAGATCGAACGCGTAGGGGTGCTCGGGGTCAAGGAATCGCTCGCCGGTTTCACCCTTCTCGTTGCGGCGGAGGCGAACGCGATCGAGGGCGCGCTCGTAGTATTCCGCGCCGCGGCGGGCGAAACGGATGCGGCGCTCGAAGCGATCGCCGGCCACGAACAGCGCGACCAGCACGGCCAGCGTGATGAGTCCGGGAATCGCGATCCCGCCGCCGTGAGCAGCGGAGAACCACGTGGCGAGAATGCCCAGCGCAAATAGGGCAAGCCGCGCGTTTCCGATTTGGGCCGAGCGCGCCCGTTCGGCGGCGAGGCGCTCGCGCCGGAGAGTCAGTCGCCGCTCATATTCGTGGACGGGCACAGGTTTAGCGTAGCGTCTTACCGAGGCCTCGGCGTGGGCAAGGTACCTTCTTTAGGAGGAGCTATATCGATGCCAGCAAGAACTGCCGAAGCGGAATGGAAAGGGAGCGTCACCGAGGGAGCCGGAACGATGAAGTTGGGGAGCGGCGCTTTCGAAGGGAAGTACAGCTTCAAGACGCGTTTTGAAGACGGAGTGGGGACGAACCCCGAGGAGTTGATCGCGGCCGCGCACGCCGGCTGTTTTTCGATGGCGCTGTCGGCGCAATTGGGCCGCGCGGGCTTCACGCCGACGCGCATTCATACCACCGCGAAAGTGCATTTGACGAAATCGGAAGGCGGATTTTCAATCAATCAGATCGATCTGGACACCGAGGCGGAAGTTCCGGGGATTTCGCCGGACGTGTTTCAGGAGCAGGCGGACGGGGCGAAGAAAGGCTGCCCGGTGTCGAAGGCGCTGGCCGGGGTGGATATTAAGCTGAACGCGAAGCTGGTGTGACGCCGGCAGGTTTGAGCGCGGGCTGGCGCGAGCGGGTGATCGAATATATCGAGCGCGCCGCCCAGCCGCGGGAGAAGTTCGGGCACCAGGTTCGGTTATACGCGTTGACGCGGGAGATCGGGCGGGATCTGGTGTACGATGACGACGTCGTTTTCGCAGCGGCATGGCTGCACGATATCGGCGTCTTTATCGGACACCGTCCCGAGTCCGTCGTAGCGCTTACCGCGTGGGACAACGTGGCGTATGCCGCCGAGCGTGCGCCGGATCTGCTGCGCGAGTTTGGATTTCCCGGGGATGTCGCGAGGGTAGTGGACGCGATTCGGACGCATCAGGCGAAGGCTGAGCCGCGGAGTATCGAGGCTGAGTTGGTGCGCGATGCGGATATTCTGGAGCAGCTGGGCGCGATCGGGGTGCTGCGAGCGGTTTGTAAGATCGGACGCGATACGCGGTATAAAACGTTCAGCGATGTGCGGCCCGTTTTGGTGGAAGCGGTGGAATATTTGCCGGGCAGACTGCGCTTGCCTCGGGCGAGGGAGTTGGCAGTCGATCGCGTCAGGATGCTGCGGGCGTTTGTAGATGCGATGGATGGTGAGGCCGGTGCGGGGTTGCTTTAGCTGTCCGCTCGCCATCCTCCCCGATGCGGGCCACTCGCAACGGCCGGTGTTAGTGGAAAGGGTGGAATATCCGCTGGACAAACTGCGCTTTGGGCGTGCGAGGTAACGGGCGGTCAATCGCGTCGAGATTCTGCGCTCGATCCGCGGCAGGACAGTCCAGCGAACGCGCATCACACCTTGAACATCGCTTCAAGGCGGCCGTCCATTTTTTCGACGGCGGCGAGGAAACGGGCTTCTGCATCGAGATAACGGGCAACAACATTCGTAACCAAGCGTTCGGGCGCGGTCCCTGCTTTGGCAGCCCTTGCGGCAAGCTGCGCCTCTTGCTCCAGGGTGAAATCGACTTCCATGACTTTCAGATTAGGCCAAAGCCGGGCACAAACCAACGCGCCTAACCGACGACCTACTGCGTGGCCCTGACGTTGCGAGCCTCCGGGTATCGCGCGCCCGATTTGGTGAATCCCGCGTTGACGAAATCGACGGACACGTCCACATGGACTGGAGCGCTCGAATAGGTGAGCGCGTTCAGGCGGTCGCGCAGCACCTCGTCCGAAACGTGGCTGATATGGAAGAAATAGCGCGTATCCTGCTCGCCCTGGATGATTCCGTGCCCGCCCTGGCGCACATAGGAGTCGATTGTGCCGCTCAGCAGTTCGTCAGAAGCGCCCGGCGCCGGCGCGCTTGCCGAAGCGGACGGCGAGGGAACGGCTACCGGACCGGGCGTTCCGGGCGAGAATTTGTCGCGTACCGTGAAACTCCCACCGGACAACTCCCGCTTCCATTGCTGCTCGTCGTATCGATCGCGGAGTTGCTTCACCCGCGCGCTGAGATCGTAAAACTGGTAGGTCAGGTCTTCGTATATGCGGGCGGCGGCGATCTTTACATTTGCATAGCTGCGATTGAACTGGAATTCGAGAACCACGGCCAGAACGGCCAACGCGCCTCCGTCGTCCAGATCGATTTTGTCCCACAGCTCGAGATACAGCGCTTTCGCGGTCACCCGACTGCCGTGGTTCGCCCGCAGGAACTCTTCTTGTTTTTCTACCAGATCTAACTTTGTAGTGATTTGTACGCCAAGCGAATAAAAATTGGGATTGTCTATGTAATTTGTAATCACGAAATCTAATTTATGTTTGTGGTCGAGCCTGGGATCGCGCTGGACGCGGCATCCAAAGCCCTCGAGCTTTGTGACGATACGGTCCTCGGCATCCAGGCCTCGCCGGAACGTGGCCATTTTATTTCTCCTTTAATTTGTTACGTTTGCGGGTGGTACCCCGTTGCCGCTGTGTTTTGGAAATTGACGCGGCTCGGATCGTTTCGGGTTGCATTGGAAGTGCTCCGATGTGCGTTCCTAATCGGACCGGACAGGACTTGCGCGGATTGTCAAAGAACTTAGCAAACCGGAAACAGCTCGCGAACCGAAATTATCATTTTTATGACATTTTCGTCAATCGACCTTTGTACCGGGCCTTATCATGGCTGGCCTATCATGGCTGATGGTGGGCGGATCGCGAGTCTGCCATGTGCCGATTGCGGGGCTCGCGGCTGCCAAGCAACCGGTTCGATTTGCTTGACATCCAACTCTTTGAGATCATAGAAAGCAGAGGATAGGTATGGCCGGACGATCCAGTACATCATTCCAGAAGAGGCAGAAGGAACTCGCACGGCAGGAGAAGCAGCGCGACAAAGCCGGCAAACGCGTGGCCCGGAAGGAGACCAAGGGCAATTCGGGAGAGGGTCCCGAGGTGATGTCGATTGAAGAAGCGGAACTCCTCCGTCAGGGTGTGACTGAGCAGTAAGTTGAAAGGCGGGTGCGGGGCTATGCGCACCTTTTTCGTCGAAAATTTCGGGTGCCGCGCTTCGCAAGCCGACAGCGCGGCCCTGAATTCCCACCTAACCGATGCAGGCCTGGAGCCGGTTGCAGAGCGCTCCCGTGCCGACCTTGTTGTGATCAATACGTGTACGGTTACCGCCAGCGCGGATGCGGACGCGCGTTCCACAGTGCGGCGGGCCCAGCGCGAGAACCCCCATGCACGGATTCTGGTGACCGGATGCTATGCCCAGCGCGCGCCGGAGGAGATCGCCGAACTTCCGGGAGTTCAGTGGGTGGTTGGGAACTCGCACAAGGATGCAATTGCTTCACTCGTTACCGAGGCGCCCTATCACGGCGGTATTCACGCGGGCGACATCTTCGCCGAGCGGTCCGTTTTCTCGCCGTTGCGCGTGGATGCTTCGGCGGATCATGCGCGGCCTAATCTCAAAGTTCAGGATGGCTGCAATAATCGCTGCTCGTTCTGCGTGATTCCTTTTGTGCGCGGATCGAGCCGGTTCATTCCGGCGGACGAGGTCGTCGCAAGTGTCCGCGGCTTGAGTGAGCGCTATCGCGAAGTTGTGCTGACCGGGATCAACCTCGGCCGATGGGGCCGGGAAGCCGGGAGTTCGATGCGCCTGCCCGACCTGCTTCGCCGGCTGCTTGCCGAAACTGCGATCGAACGTATTCGGTTGAGCAGCGTCGAGCCGATGGACTGGTCGGACGATCTGATCGCACTGATGGCTGGAAGCGACCGCGTCGCGCCGCATCTCCACATGCCGCTGCAATCCGGTTCGGACGCGATCCTGCGCGCGATGCACCGCAAGTACCGGCCGCGGCACTATGCCGATCGCTTGTTAAGAGCGCATCAGGCGATGCCCGACGCGGCGATGGGAGCGGACGTGATGACCGGATTTCCCGGCGAGACGGATGCGCTCTTCGAGGAATCCGTGCGGTTTATCGAGCAGCTTCCGTTCACTTACCTGCATGTGTTCACTTACTCGGAGCGGCCGGGCACCAAAGCGGTCGGGCTCGACGGGTCTGTTCCGGTTTCCGTAAGGCGCGAGCGGACGGCGCAGTTGCGGGCTGTAAGTGACCGGAAGAACCGCGAGTTTCGCGAGAGAATGATCGGGCGCACACTTTCCGCGGTTACTCTCGAACAGCGCGGGCTGGCACTTACTGAGAACTTTGTGCATGTGGAGATCGGGAATTGGTGCGGGCCGAACCGGATGGTGGGAGTAAAGCCTGTTGCCCTTACGTCGACTGGGATGCGGGAACATTCGGTGCTGCGGGTGCTGTAGAGGCAGCGCGCCGGGTCGCGAAGCAGAGTAACAGAGTAAGAACCCCCGCAATTATACTGACGGTTAGTCCGGCATGGAATCCGGGCGGCGTGTAGTGGAAATGCACGTCCGAAGATCCGGCCGGAACGGCGACGGCCTGGAAGGTATAGTTAGCCCGATACAGCTTCGCCGGCTTACCGCCCACGGTCGCCTGCCATCCCGGCGAATAGTTTTCTCCTAAGACAAAAAGTCCTGTCTGATTGGCACGCACATGAGCTGTAATATCGTCGAAATCGTACCGAAGATCGTCGACCTTTCCCGCGAGTTCTGTCGCGTGATATTCATCCATCGGAGTTTCTTCCAGCAGCACTTCACCGGGGTGCAAACTTGCGAGCGCGACTAACTCCTGATCCTTCCTATTGACTATGATAACGGCATTCGCGAGGTACGCCCGATCCCAAACCTGCTGGTTCTGAAACACGCGGTAGCTCCCGCCCTGAAAGACCGGCGCGAGCCCGGCGGAAATAATCTGCTGTGTTTGCCCAGCGTCAGGCGACAGTGCCACCAGATACTTAACGTTAAGTATGTCCAAGAGTACGCGGCTCGACGGAATTGCGCTGCGCGCGATGGGGTACGGCAAATTCGGAGCTTCAAAATATTTCCGCATTATCTCCGAATAGCGCGTGGAGTTGAAAACCATCCTTGAGGACAACGCGTCAAGGTCCATTGTTTGCGACACATCGGCGGGCAGTGCCAAATCCGTGGCAGGATGGATTCGAAACTTGCTCTTATCCGTGCGCAGGAAGTGCAGGTATTCGGGCGGTGACGCCCAAACGTCGGAGCGAAGGTATCGCTGGTGTATGTCGAGCGAAGCCAGATCTAAGAAGGCGAGAGTAAGCAGACAGAATCCCGCAGCGCTGCCCTTCAGATAGCGCCCTCTTAGAAATAGAATTGCGAGGAAGCTGACCGCCAGCAATGAGAGGCGCGCAACCTCGATTAGATAATGTGCGATAGCCGACCACAGCGCCGCGCCTTGAAGGGCGCCGTTCAACGACTCTGTCTGTCGAAGCGCATGACGCAAAGGGCGATCGCCAGCAAAGAAAGGCTTCCCACTGCCGTTGTGCGTCCGCTGCTCGTATGAATCAAGCCTTCGATTCCGAGACCTGCCAAACCTGCAAATCCAAGTGCTAAAGCGCCGCAGAAATAAGGGATGAAATGCAGGTTCTGAAAAACGGGAAGTAGTCCAATCCACTGTGCAGGTAGGGCGCCGACGAGCTTGAGAAATAGAAGGGCTGTTGCCGACGCAAAGAATATGCGAAGTCTTTGAAATCGTCCTGGGAGTTTACCAAACGCAAGAAGCGCGAGGAGCAACGGAATTAGACCAACGTAGAAAGGAGACGGGACAGGCGGGGCGGTGAATAGTTGAGCGTCGGGGTTAGCAAGCTGCAGCACGTCAAAGCCCACGGACGGGGAAATCAGCGTGATCATTTGATCGAGGGAATAATGCTGGAGACCTAATCCTCGATACCAACGGGAGAAAGTCCCATCCATACCGGAAGCTAGTTCAACGGGGATCAACAAGAAGCTGAGGAGTAACAGCGAGAGAACCTGTGCCGCTATGGCCTTGCCCCCGCGTATCCACGCCCCGCGTCTATGTTCAGCCGGCGAGGCGCAGAGGTCGCAGCCGACGGTAACTGCGACATACAAACCGGCTGCTAAGTACCCAGAGATTACCACAGGAAAGAACGAGGTCGATCCTGCCAACGCAAGCAGGAAAGCACCTATTCCCACGAAACGCCATGTGGCGAGGCGAAGCACCAGGTCGGTCGCCCATAACATCATCGGCAGTACCGCAAATGATTGACCCGTACTCGAGTTGATGTTCTGCGTCATGGACCCACCCAGCATGTAAACCGCTCCCATGCAGACCGCGGAGATCAGATGGAACCCGTTCCGCCGGAGGAAGAGATAGCAGAACAGACCGCTGGCGTAGAGTTCCGCGAGGTAATAGAAATCGCGAAGTAGGGGCGTGTCGCCCGCAAGTAGCAGAGCGATGTAAGGCGGGTAGTATTGGGTCTGGTTGATGCTGACATGTGAGTCGATTCCTCCGCCGATTTCGGAGTCCCACATAGGAATGTGCCCACTACGAAAGGCGCGCTCGATCATCTTACCGGCGGGCTCCCACTGCCACCAGGCAACACCTAAGTCGTACCAGTTTACGGACGGCGAGCCCCCATGAAACAGGCCGGGGTGGAGCGCTTGAGGCTCACCGCCGATGGGGTTGGAGTTAGCCGTTGCAACCAGCGATTGGCCCAGAAAGATGATGTTGAAGTTTGTAAGGACGAGAAATAGAAGTAGAACGAGCGGGCCCCGGAAGGCGCGAGAAGACATAAGAGCGGTGAGCGCTCTCATGATGTTACCCGATCAGATCATCGCGGCGGCTGCGCGTGCCGGAGCAGTAGTTTGCGAGGACGAAGTGGAATAATGCCACCATCCGGTGCAGGTCAATCACGAACTTCTTCGCCGCGCCTTTACAGCAGTCCCGATAACCTTGCGGGGCATCATCCAACGAGATTACGGTCACATTGACCGCCGCGGCCGGGTAGAACTTATGATATGAGGTCGCGTGCATCAGTTGGCAGTGATGCTCAGGTTGCCTGTTTTCGCGGCCTAGTCGCGGGCGCCCGGACGGTCGGCACGAAAAGACCCGGAATACCGAGTTTGCCGCCCGCCTGCGTCACGGAAGCGGAACTTGTTCGACCGTTACGACCTCACAGACGAGCGAGACATCCAGATTGCCGGACAAAGCTCGTGCGATTTTCGAGACGGACATGCGGGTTGTGGCGGAGTTGGTTGTGAGGCCGCGGCG
>NZ_CAJCHS010000185.1 GCF_903970205.1 Nevskia soli
CAAAGATGTTTGAATGGAGAGTGAGGAAGTGCTACAGGAAGTAAATCGGTTGAAAGGGGGCCCTCGTTCTAAGTTCACCGTGCCGGAGTCGGAACTGCCGATGTTCGGATACTGAATCCTGATGACGTCAGGTTCATGGGCATTATGTTTCTGGCTTGACTGCGGCCGGCAAGACCCATTTCTTGTCCGGCGAAAGATATGAATCATGAGCCATGCCACGCTCCTGAACCGCGGAATAGACCTCGCGAAGATCGGAGCGCGCTTGAACAGGGCGGGAACAAACTCACGGGTGTCCTGGTTTCTGAAGCGGTCCTCTCGATTGTTCCGGCGGCAACCTTTCAAAGTTTGCGCGGACACTGAAAGTTGTACTTCGCGAGTGTGCTACACTCAGCGGCCATACATATGGCCTCCAGCGACCGTGACTTAGGGATGCATCGGCCTATAAGGCGGCGCGATTTCCTCAACGGCGCCGCAATCGCGACCGGAGCGCTTTTTGCCGGCGCTTCCCTGCGTCGGGCGCTTGCGGAATCCCTTGAGCCGGAGTCGATGCCCGACTACTACCCGCCCGTGCTCACCGGCATGCGCGGCGACCACGACGATATTTATGCGACGCCACACGCCATCCGCGATCATAGGTTCTGGCAGACTGCCGGAACGCCTACCGACATAGGCGAGAGTTACGACCTGGTGATTGTCGGCGGAGGAATCAGTGGTTTGGCCGCGGCGCACTTCTACCGTAAAGCGACGGGCCCAAGTACGCGCATCCTGATATTGGAGAATCATGATGATTTCGGCGGACACGCCAAGCGTAATGAGTTCCATCAGACGGGCCGCATGTTGCTGGGCTACGGCGGAACCTTCGCAATCGAGAGCCCATCGCCGTACAGTAGTGTAGCCCGGGAATTAATCGACGAGTTGGGTATCGATGTTCCTTCCTTTCGGCGCGCGATCGATCGCAATCTTTATCCGTCGATGGGACTAAGTCCGGCGGTCTTCTTTGACAAGGAGACGTTTGGCGGCGATGTATTAGTGACGGAACCCTCTCCTGACTCCTACGACGAATCGGCCAAGAAACCTACCACGGAGGAGCGATGGGCTATCTTTTTGGCGCGGGCCCCGTTAGCGGATCAAGCAAAGCAAGATCTGCGCCGTCTCTACACCGAGCCGAAGGACTACATGCCCGGATTGTCTTCCGGCGCCAAGAAAGCGCTCCTGGCGCGGATGAGCTATGCGAAGTATCTAACCGATGTGGCGGGATGTCATTCAGATGTGGTTAAGTACTTACAAGCCAGGCCCTATTCATGGTTCGGTCTGGGCATCGATGCCGTATCGGCGCAGGACGCGTGGGGATTAGAATACCCAGGCTTCAAAGGCCTGAAGCTAGAAGCGGCGCCCGGGCCGGGACAGAATCGCGATACCATTCGTAGCGAGGAAGCCGAAGAATACTTCTACCATTTCCCTGACGGCAACTCGTCAATAGCGCGCCTCCTGGTGCAGCGATTGCTTCCAGACGCGGTGCCGGCCAAGAACGCGACGGATATCATCCTTGCGCGGACGCGTTTCGCCGCACTCGATCGAAAGGAGAACAACACTCGCATCCGACTGAACAGCACCGTGGTTCGAGTAGCTCACGATGGCGATGCGAACACGGCGCGGAGCGTTAGTATCGCGTACACCCGTCGCGGTCAACTCCAAAGCGTACGCGCGAAGAACTGTGTTCTCGCCTGCTGGCACGTGATGATTCCGTATATCTGCACCGAACTGCCGTCCACGCAAAAGACCGCTCTCTCTTTTGCAGTCAAGGTACCGCTGGTCTACACCAATGTGCTCATCAAGAACTGGCGGTCGTTCGAGAAGCTTGGCGTCAGCAGTATCTACGCGCCTGGGTCATTCCATAGCGAGATGAGTCTTGACATGCCTGTGAGTCTTGGCGGCTATAAGTGTTCCCGCGATCCGTCAGATTCGATCGTAGTTCATATGCAGCGCGTCCCGACTCATCCCGGGCTGCCATCGCGGGATCAGCACCGTGCCGGACGGCTCGACTTATATAACACGACGTTTGAAACCTTCGAGAGAAAAATTCGCGATCAGATGGCGAGGACCCTGGGCGCCGGCGGGTTCGATCCGGGCCGGGACATCGCGGCGATCACGGTAAATCGCTGGCCGCATGGCTACGCATACGAGTACAACTCACTCTGGGACGCGTTTTGGCTGAACGGCGGAGAACAACCTTGCGTGGCGGCCCGCCAGCCGTTTGGCCGCATCACCATCGCGAACTCCGATGCGGGCGCATACGCCTATACAGACGGCGCGATCGACCAGGCGCATCGTGCGGTTACGGAACTTCTAAGTCGAACTTAAGAGATTACGCAATTGCCGCAGGGGTTGCGATCTTCACTGGCAGCGTTCCCTGGACACAGGAAAGTGCGGATTCGATCACATCCAGAGCTTCGTCCATCTGTTCATTCGTGATCACCAGCGGCATCAACAGGCGGATGACATTACTATAAGTGCCGGCAGTTACAAGGATGACTCCGTTCTCATAGCAGTAGCGCGTGATCTGCTTAGTCGCTTCAGCGTCGGGCTGGCGGGAGTTGCCGGCCTTAACGATTTCCAACGCTTGCATGGCGCCAATACCCCGAACATCTCCGACGATGGCCGTTTGTTTCTGCCATTCTTTGGCCCGTCTTCGAAACTGGTCACCCAGCAGGATCGCCCGTTCGTTGAGTTGATTCTCTTCAATGGAAGCGATCGCGGCGAGCGCAGCTTCGCAAGACAACGGATTGCCGCCGAACGTGCCGCCCAGCGCGCCCGGCGCGGTGTAGTCCATGAGATGCGCTTTGCCTGTAACAGCGGCAATAGGAAGCCCCCCGCCAAGACTTTTTGCACTTAGGATCAGATCCGGCTCCACTCCATAGTGTTCGCAGGCGAAGAAGCTTCCGGTTCGGCCAAATCCGGTTTGTACTTCATCGGCGATGAGCACGATGCCGTGCCGGTCACAGATGTCCCGGATGATGCCCAGCCACTCCGGCGGGGGGTTGATAAACCCACCTTCCCCCAAGACCGGCTCCGCGATGATAGCCGCGACGGATTCCGCTGCCACCACGCGCTTGAACGTATCTTCGAGCCGAGTAGCGCAATGCACCCCGCAGCTCGGATAAGTCAAGTTATACGAACATCGATAACAGTACGCATAGGGAACCCGGTAAATATCCGATACGAAAGGTTCGAAGCCTGCTTTATACGGATGCGTCTTGCTGGTTAGCGAGAGCGCGAGCTGTGTGCGGCCGTGAAATCCGTCCTCAAAGCAAATGACTGCCGGACGCCGGGTGTATGCGCGCGCAATCTTGACGGCATTCTCGACAGCCTCGGCGCCGGTATTCAACAGGATTGTCTTTTTGGGTGAAGCGCCCGGCGCCAGGCGGTTCAGTTTTTCGGCAAGCGAGACGTAGCTTTCGTACGGCGTAACCATGAAGCAGGTGTGAAGGAACCGGTCGACCTGCGCGTGCAGGGCTTCTGTTACCCGAGCGTCCCGATGACCAACATTCAGACAACCGATCCCGCCGGCCAAGTCCAAAAAAGTATTGCCGTCGACATCTTCGATACAAGCGCCTTCCGTCCGTTGAACGTAGATAGAGGTTAACTGCGCTACGCCCCGAGGTACCGCCGCGGCTTCACGCTTCGACAGCGCCACTGATTGCGGACCCGGTATGTTCGTTTTCAGGCGAATGGATTTCATCAGTACCACCCGATAGGTTGTTCACTTAAGTTGATGTGCACCTGTTTGGTTTCCAGATATTCTTCAATGCCCCACGGCCCTAACTCGCGGCCGAAGCCCGATTGCTTGTATCCGCCCCAGGGAGCCTCGACATAAGTGGGCTGCATATGGTTCACCCACACCACACCGGCGCGTACCGCTTTGACCACGCGCAGCGCGCGGAAGATATCGCGCGACCATACCGCGGCGGCCAGTCCATAAGGCGTATCGTTCGCGATCCGAATGGCTTCGCTCTCGCCATCGAACGGGATTACGGCGGCCACCGGGCCGAAGATTTCCTCGCGCGCGATTTGCGCACGGTTGTCGACATCCGCGAAGATAGTCGGCTCCACGTAGAAGCCCTTCGCCGCGGATTCAAACCGGCCTCCACCCGCCACTAGCTTTGCCTCGCCCTTGCCAATCTCCTGATAACTGCGAACGCGATCATACTGTTCTCGGCTGACCAATGGACCCATCTTTGTTTCACGGTCGAGCGGGGGCCCGAGTTTGATCGTCTTCGCCTTCGCGGCCATCGCTTCAACGAACTTACTGTAAATCGAGCGCTCCACCAGAATCCGGCTACCGGCCGAGCAGACTTCACCTTGATTGATGAAGATGCCGAAGAGGGCGCCGTCTACGGCCGCCTCGAAGTCCGAATCCGCGAAGAAGATATTCGGTGACTTTCCGCCAAGTTCCAACGTGACGCGTTTAATTGACTCCGCGGCGCTCCTAAGAATGAGTTTGCCGACAGCGGCGCTGCCGGTGAAGGCAACTTTGTCGACATCGGGGTGAGCTACCAGGGGCGCGCCCGCTGTTTCGCCAAATCCAGTGACTATGTTGATGACGCCTTTTGGAAAACCGATCTCTTCGAAGCTTTTGGCCAGTTCGAGAATAGTTAGCGGCGTTTGTTCGGCCGGCTTGAGTACGCAACAGCACCCCGCGGCTAGGGCCGGCGCTAACTTCCAGGCTGCCATTGCAAGCGGATAATTCCAGGGAATAATCTGCCCGGTAACTCCCACCGGTTCGCGTAGCGACAAGCTGAGCGCGTTGTCCGGCACCGGGTTCACATGGCCTAGAACCTTGGTTGCCATGCCACCGTAGTACTCGAAACAGGTGGCTGTGTCGCTAACATCGAACTCCGCTTCCGTGATGGGCTTACCACTGTTGCGCGACTCCAATTCCGACAGCTGAGCGGATTGCTGCCGTATGTAATCCGCCAGTTTGAAGAGCAGACGTCCCCGATGCTGCGCGGTTGCTTGCGGCCAATCGCCGCCGTCGAAAGCTTGGCGCGCGGCCTTTACGGCTAACTCAACATCCGTGGCATTGCCGTCAGGCACTTCCGCAATCGTATCTTCCGTTGAAGGGTCGAACACCGGGAACCAACTGTTTCCAGTGCTCTCTACAAACTCGCCGTTGATATACATCGGAACGCGATACATTCTATTGGCACCAGACCGTTTTCATGTTGACAAATTCCCGTATGCCGGCGGCGCTTAGTTCGCGGCCGTATCCAGAGCGCTTGATTCCGCCGAAAGGTAAACGCGGGTCGGACGCAACGGGGCAGTTAATGAACACCTGCCCGGCCTCGATACCATCGACGAAGAACGCGATTTCGCCAGGATCGTTAGTCCAAACGCTCGCACCCAGCCCGAACGGCGAATCATTGGCGACCTCCAGAGCTTCGGCGGCATCACGCGCTCTGAAAAGCATCGCTACCGGGCCAAAGAACTCCTCGTAAAAGATAGGCGAACTGCGCGGCACATCCGCCAAAACCGTAGGTCGATAATAGTTGCCCGGTCCTGGAATACAGGTTCCGCCGGTACGTAACTTAGCGCCGTCTTTCCGGGCCCGACTCACCTGATCGTCTAACTCGGAGCGAATCCTGGCGGTGGCAAGCGGGCCGACTTGTGTATCTGGACGCATTGGATCGCCGACGACCAGCGCAGCCATAGCCTGAACGAACTCCATTTCAAACTCGTCATAGACGGAGTGCGCCACGATAAAGCGTTTCGCGGCGATACAGGATTGGCCGTTATTGATGGTGCGCGCGTTCACCGCGGCTAATACGGCTGCTTTAAGATTAGTCGAGGGAAGCACGATAAATGGATCGCTGCCGCCTAACTCCAGAACCGTCTTCTTGATGTGGTGTCCGGCGCGGCTGGCCACGGCTTGTCCCGCCGACTCACTCCCTGTCAAAGTCGCGGCGGCGATTCGCCGATCGCCCAGAAGTTCGCCTACCGCGCCGGATTCGATCAGTAGAGTCTGAAATACACCCGAATGGAATCCTGCGCGCGTAAGTATGTCTTCGATCGCGAGGGCGCATTGCGGCACATTCGACGCATGCTTTAAGAGCGCTACATTGCCGGCCATGAGTGCAGGCGCCGCAAAGCGGAATACTTGCCAGAACGGAAAGTTCCACGGCATAATAGCCAAAATAGCCCCTAAGGGTTGATAGCGGATAAAGCTACGCGCCGCATTGGTCGCAATAACTTCGTCGGCTAATTGACTTGCGCCGTGCTCAGCATAGTAGCGGCATCCGGTCGCGCACTTTTTGGCTTCCGCCACTGCAGATACGAACGTCTTGCCCATCTCGGCCGTCATGATTGCCCCGAAACGATCGCTTTCCGCTTCGAGGATCTGCGCGGCTCGATTGAGACACTCCGCCCGCCGCGCGAAGGACGTCTTCCTATGGACTCTGAAGGCATCTTCCGCAAAATGAAGCTTCTCCTCAAGTTCCCGCGCGGAGAGCGGAGGAAACGAGGCAAAGGTTTCTCCAGTAGCCGGATTAACGGACGCGATGGGCATCGGACTAAGCTTTAGCGGCAAGCGCCGGGACAGCAGCACGGCGGCTCGAGTAAAACCAGAATAGCCCGGCGGCCACTCCTAGAACGGCCACGCAGCTGGCTAGCATCTTGACCTCGAAGCGCAGTACAGAATCGACTTGATGCGAGGGAATGAAGGCTACAATCAATCCGAGCGCGGTCGTCAGCATCCCACTTACCGCGGCGAAGCGAATGCGCCATTTGTGCGGTGACGATGCCCCCCGAGGTCCGAACGCGACACGAAACAGCGAGGCGTATACGTAGGAGTAGGAAATCATCTGCAGTACGACTGCCAAGTCAATCAGCGTGACATAAGCTTCTTTAACGGTGCTACTCCCCGCAAAGCTCATCAGGATGAGACAGGACGACAAGGTTGCGATTGCGCAGAGCGCTATATAAGGAGTTTGACGCCTGGGATGAAGCTTTCCGAATACTTGAGGTAGGTACCGGTCAATACCGGATACAAAGAGAATGCGTGCCGATCCGCTCAGCCACGCCGACGTGGCGCCGATTACGGAAATAGCGACGAGGAGGGCAAGAGGTAACAGGATCCAACTGGTTCCCAACCGGTCCGTCATCTTATCGACGCCCTGCAATACTCCTTGAAGCACCTTCATGTCCGACTGTGCCACGGCGAGTAGCAATGCTAGAGTAGCGCCTAGATATTGCAAAGCGGACAGAGTTCCCCCGTAGAACACGCCTCTGGGAACACTGCGGCGCGGATTCTCGATTTCGTCGCCCATTACACACCCGAGTTCAAGCCCTACTAAACCGAAGCAAATCACGCCAAAGGTAGAAAATGCGTTCAGGTCCAACCGGTTCAAGCGGAATGCGGCCGCGGGCAGACTTACGCCGAAGCGCCCGACGCAAACGGCCCCGAGGACAATCAGCACCACCGCCGCTGCTAACGTCCCCAGGCCGCCGATGTTATTGACCCACTTACCGACGCCCACATTCTGGATGTTGGCAAAGGCGGTTAGCCAGAGAAGTCCGATGGTAACGGATCCAAAGAACAGCGGGTTCTCCGCCAACCGGCCGAGCGCCGGACCTCCGATGTACGCAAACAACCCTAGAAGGTAAAATAAGAGCGACGGGATGAAGAACATATTCGCGGTCCAGTAACACCAGCCGCATAGGAACCCGTGAAGGTCGCCGTACATATGCTTGGTCCACGCATAAACACCGCCCTCTTCGGGAAACTGACGCGACAGCTCGATAACGCCGATGCCCTGAGGCAGGAAGAAAAATAAGATCGCAACGAGCCAGAGCCACATCACAGTAGGCCCGCCAGCCGCGATGACTGGAACTATGTTCAGATTCGCGATTGCGACCACGGAGAGCCACGTCAGATCCCATACGCCCAGCGCTCGCTTCAGATGCGGAACGGATAAGTCGCCTGCCGTGGTCGTCGCCATGGTCTTACGCTTACGAAAGTGAGTGCGAGCCCACCGCCATACGCTCCTCTTGAGAGGCTGCCAATGCTGGAGCGATTTCCGCGAAGACTTGGAGGTGTTCGTCAATATCCTGCGCGGTATGCTGGACCGAGATGGTCCATTGCTCATCCCACCAATACGGTTGCGATAGGATGCCGCGGTTCGTCATGGCAAACCAATAGTGCGTCCATAGATCTTCATCCACGTGATACCAGTCGCGGTAATTCCGCACGCGGTGCGGATAGAACATCAAAGCTCCATTTGCGCCGGCTCCATCCGCGTATGCGATCAAACCGGCCTTCTTGATGGTCTTCTGGTAGCCTCCGACTAACTTGTGGTTGAGGCCGCTCACATAGTCAAAAGCTTCACGAGTCAGTACTTCGTTAAATGTCGCGATGCCGGCTGCCATTACGGTTGGATTCGTGTTGTAAGTTCCGGCGTGGAACATTTTCTGTTGAACGATGACGTCCATAACCTCGCGGCTCGCGGCGAATGCAGCTAGCGGAAGACCGCCGCCAATGGACTTACCCAGGCAGAGGATATCGGGCTTTAGATTGAAGTATTCACAGGCGCCGCCATAGGCAAGTTTTCCGCCTGTTTTGATTTCGTCGAGGATAAGCAACGCGCCATGCTTCCGCGCGATGTCATGCAACCCTTGCAGATAACCCTCGTCAGGCATGCAGAAGGCGATGTTCATCATGATCGGCTCCACGATGACGCCTGCAATCGCGCCGGGATTCTCTTCGAAAAGCCGCTCGACGGCAGGCAGATTATTAAAGGGCGCAACCAGGGTGGCGTCACTCGTGCCGCGGAGTACTCCGGCGCTCGATACTACCGGAGTCGGATGGTCGGGATCGCCAAATTGTCCTTCTTTCGGCTTGACGCTTACCGACACCGCGTCATGTCCGCCGTGATAGCCGCCTTCCATCTTGATGATCTTGGAACGCCCCGTTACAGCGCGCGCGAGGCGCAGCGCGTGCATCGTTACTTCCGAGCCGCTATTGCCGAACCGAACCATCTCGACCGGAAAACGCTGGCAGATGATCTCGGCTAACTCCAGTTCGAGGCCGTGAGGCATACCGAAGAGCGTTCCGATTTGCAGACGCTTCTCGACCGCCTTCACAACGGCGGGGTGACAGTGACCGGCGAAAAGGGCTCCGTAGCAAAGATTGTGATCGACATACTCATTTCCATCCAAGTCGTGAATCCGGCTGCCCTTTGCGTCCTGGACAAACAACGGATAGGGCGGATAGAAGCGGTAGTTGCTGCCTACGCCGATCGGTACTCGCACGCTTGCGCGCGCGTGTGCATCGCGTGACTTAGGCGTACGCTTTTCGTAGGTTTCTAGCTCGTTTTTGAGTGCTGCGTACATGACCTGATTTCCTTTGTAGAATCCGAAAGCGTTGATAAGTATATTTAGAGCACGACCGGGAGTTCCGGCGCCAGCGCAGGCGATCGCGCGATCCAAATCGTAGACCAGGCGAACCCGCCGAGCAGCGCCCCCGCATAGATATAGGGCAGGTACAAGTACGGTCCGGCGGGGGCGGGATAAAGGCTGCCCAGCAGTGCCACTCCCATCGCGAGAATAGCCAAAGCGGATATGCCGATCGCCTGCGGAGTCAGGCGGCCGAGCGAACGCAAGTAAAGCGGAGCGGCGGCCGAGACCATAATATACGCGGTAACAAAGCCAAAGGTCGCGACGGTTCCAATAAGTCCATAGATATCGAACAAGTTGACGCCTCGCAATGTCATGACGGCTGCCGGAACAAAAGCAGCTGCGGAACTCAGCAGTACCGCGCGATGCGGGGTTTGATTTTCGGCATGCG
Source organism: Nevskia soli (assembly GCF_903970205.1). GTDB lineage: Bacteria > Acidobacteriota > Terriglobia > Bryobacterales > Bryobacteraceae > Bog-113. Next base: position 9,839 of record NZ_CAJCHS010000185.1, read on the forward strand.
CCTCGCCCAGTGTAGAGTGTAAGGCGCCATTGACGCCCATCAGGAACAGCAGGCGCGCAGCGGCGGTGATACAAGCCAGGAAGCACGAGAAAAAGCTCAGCACGGCGCCTAAGTCGGTGAGCGTCCCCACCCACGTCGGAAGTCCCGCCTTCTGTGCGAGCACGTGCAAAGGCGCTAAACTCTTGTCGAGAGTCACTGGATCACCTCGAAAGCCCAATACTTCCGCATAAGTGCAAAGGAAGAAGAATACACCCGCCAGTATCGCGCTCCACTTAACCGCGCGCGGGATGCTGATCAACGGATCTCGTGCCTCGGAGCCTAGCGAAGTCGCGCTTTCGAAGCCCACGGAACTGAAAATCGCAAGCACCAGTCCAAGCCGAAGGCGCTGCGGAGTTACACCTTGCAACGTGAGTTGCCCCATATCAAGGCGCCAGCCGTGTTTGACGATGATTAGGCAGGCAATCACAGATATCAGCGCGACCGAAGCTCCTTCCAGCCAGAGCATAAGGCGCGCCGAGACTTGGACGTCGCGATAGGCAAGGTAGCACGCGAATACCGTGACCAAAGCGGCCAAGAGGACCGGAAAAGCTTGCACGCCGAAGAGATCGCGAAGCATCGCGTTAGCATAATTGGCGACGCCGGCGCTGACCGCCGCGGCCGTGCCCACATAGGCGATCAGGAGAGCCCAGCCGGCCAGAACGCCCCACCTCGGGTGCATATGATCGGCGATATAGGTGTAAAGAGAGCCGGGCGACGATGAAACCCTCGCAAACTGGTTCACGTTGAGCGCCACCAGCAGAACGCCGATCGTCGAAATCACAAAAGCGATTGCAGCCCCCTGTCCGGCCAGCCCGAAAACCAGCGGAATGGTCATCACCGGAGCGCCGGTGGGAGCAATAAGAGCTACTGATTGAGCTAAAGTCTCACTCGGGGTCAGTGAACCGGTTTTTAGCCCATAAGAGACGGGAATTGGAAACTCTGGCGCGGACGGGGCGGCTTGGTTTACCAACCTAACCGAAGTATTGCCCAGTTCCATCCGTTTATACTAACATCAGATTAAACGCTCTGGCGGCTGATTTTTTGGCCTTCGGCTTTAGTTCGCTTCGGCCAGGTCCCTGCCGATTTTCAGCTCAGTTGCTGGGTAGATCAAACCACTCACTTTTACGAACCACCTCAAGAGGAGGGTCGGCGACGTGCCTATTCAAGACGTGCCCATTCAATCGGAAGTGCAGCGCGAGATAGAGGAGCGCGCGGCGGCTCCGCACATAGGTTCCACGCATCCGCTCGATCCATTAACTGCGATTGAGTTGAAGGATGCGGTGCGCATACTGGCTCGTGAAGGATACCTTGGCAAGAGTGTCCGGATTGTCTCGATTAACCTGGTTGAACCCTCGAAAGCCTCGGTCGAAGAATACCAACCCGGCGCGCCCTTCGAACGGAAAGCGCTGGCTGTACTCCTCGATCGGGCCCGGCGCGCCTCGAGCGAGGCGATCGTTGATCTGATCGGCAGGTCTGTGCCGTCGGTCACGCCGCTTCCAAGCGACGTGCAGCCGTCAATCATGCTTGATGAGTTCAGTGAGGTGGAGCAGGCGGTCCATCGATCGCCGCTTTTCCAGGCAGCGCTGCAAAAGCGCGGAGTAACGGACGCCGATCTGGTAATGGTGGAACCTTGGTCGGCGGGGCTGTACGGCACCGAGTTGACGGAAGATCAGGGTCTACGAAGAATGCGGGCGCTGTGCTTTGTAAGGTCCGAACCCAAAGACAACGGCTACGCGCGACCTGTCGACAGCATGGTGATTGTGATCGATCTATACAAGATGGATGTGGTGCGCATTGAGGAGTACCCGATCGTGCCGCTGCCTCCGGAGCCCGGTAATTGGGCCCGCGAATACATTCCTAACATGCGGAACGATCTCAAGCCCGTCGAGATTGTGCAGCCGGAGGGCCCCAGTTTCAAGGTCGAAGGTAACCAGGTAGAGTGGCAGAAGTGGAAGTTTCGCGTCGGATTCACTTCTAGAGAAGGGTTGGTGCTGCACACCATCACTTATAAGGACGGCGCGGTTGAGCGGTCCATTTTGTACCGTGCGTCGATATGCGAGATGGTCGTTCCCTACGGCGATCCGGGCGAGCAGTATTACCGCAAGAATGCGTTTGATATTGGCGAATACGGCTTGGGCATGCTGGCGAACTCTCTCGCTCTAGGCTGCGATTGTCTCGGCTTCATTCATTACTTCGATTTTCCGCTGGTGGACAGCCACGGCGAAGTGACACCGCTGAAAAACGCTGTGTGCCTGCATGAAGAGGACTTCGGCATCCTATGGAAGCACACCGACTGGCGCACCGGTCAATCGGAAGTACGCAGGTCGCGCCGCTTGTCGGTTTCTTTTATCGCCACCGTAGGGAATTACGAATACGGATTCTATTGGTACTTCTATCAGGATGGATCCATTCAGTGCGAGATTAAGTTGACGGGGATTATGAACACAACTGCGCTGGCGCCCGGCGAAACTTCACTCTACGGTACCGAAGTAGCTCCGCGATTAAATGCACCATTCCATCAGCACATTTTTGCAGCCCGCCTGATACCAAGCGTGGACGGTCCCAACAATTCCGTGGTCGAAGTGAATAGTCTTGGCGTACCGACGGGCGCGACGAACCCCCACGGCAATGCTTTCGTGGCCGAAGAAACGCTCCTGACAACGGAGAAACAGGCGCAGCGGCATGTAAATTCAGCTACCGCGCGTTTCTGGCGGGTGGTGAATCCGGGTAAGAAGAATCGGCTGGGACGCCCGGTTGGGTATCGATTAGTTCCGGGAGAAAACTGCCCGCCGCTAGTACAACCGGACGCTCCGATCATGCGCCGCGCGGGATTCACATCCAAGCAACTCTGGGTAACTCCCTACCATCCCCGGGAGCGGTTCGCGGCCGGGGAATATCCGAACCAGCATCCGACGGGAGATGGTCTGCCGGTTTGGACTAAGGCGAATCGGAACGTTGAGGATACGGAGATCGCGTTGTGGTATGTGTTCGGACACAACCACGTGCCGCGCCCCGAAGATTGGCCGGTGATGCCGGTAGCAATGCTTGGCTTCCAATTCCGTCCGGACGGCTTCTTTGAGCGCAATCCGGCGATGGATGTGCCTCCGCCCGCGGCCGCATCGAATTGCTGCCACTAAGCTTGTTAACTAATCCGTTGACTACCCTATGAAACGACTACTTACGCTGCTGGCGTGGTTCGCGACCGCCGCCGGCGCGGGCACACTCTACCTTCCCGCCTACCCGGCTTCCGTTCTGGTATTCGATGAGGCTAAGGGCCAGATCGTGGACCGCATCCCTTTAGAAACCGGGACACCGATGTCTATGCGGTTGGCCCCGGATCACAAGAAGATTTACGTGACCACCATCGATCACAACGGCATTGAAGTGATTGACGTCGCGACGCGCAAGGTGATCAACCATTTCTATTTGAACTCTCCAACCAAGCAGTATCGGTTCCGCGGTGGCGCCGTGGACCCGGAAGGCAAGTTCTTCTATACAGTCACCCGCGAGATCGACCGACTTCCCGAACACTTCGAAGTCGCCAAAGCTAAGTACACCGTGATCGATCTCGAACAAAAGAAGATCGTTAAGACGGCGGATATGTCTGCTGAGGACGAACGGACGAACCGGCTTTCGTTCGAGGTTTCGCCCGATGGCAAGTATCTATATCAGTTCGGTCCTAAGATCACGATCCTTCAGACCGCCGATTTCAAGGTAGTCGACCAACTCGACCTAGCGGAGCCGGATTTCGGCGCCATGGGAAATGTCCATCTCGGAGGCGACCTGGATCTGATCTCACAACCCGGCTTACATACTTCACTCTTCACGTCGTCCGATCCGATTGTCCACAATCGGGTGTTCGGGCTGGCTCGCCTGGATTTGACGACGAGGCAAGTGACTTATAACCCGATCGGCCCTGCACCGGCCGGCATGGCCGGCCTTCAGGTTACGCCCGACAAGAAGTTTGCGTACACCGTCGTCGCGAACGGAGCCGGTGGAAATAAGCGCTGCGAATTCTGGAAGTTCGATTTGACGAGCGATCGGTTGACCCAAAAGGCCGAGGTCTCCTGCCGGACGCGCTTTAGTTTCGGGATGTCCAGCAACGGCGAGAAGCTCTATATTTACGGGGCGGGTTTTGAAATCGAGGTCTACGACACAGCCACGCTCAAGCTGGATAAGACGTGGGACCTTCAGAACGACATCACTTATGGGGGGATTGCCGTTCTTCCTTAGTCTTAACTCTGTTCTGACCGATCGTAGAGTATCCGGCCGCCGACAATCGTCATATCGACCTTCAAACTCTTAAGCTTCTCTGCCGGTATGTTGAGTGGATCTTCCGGCAGCACTATCATATCGGCCAGCTTTCCGGTCTCGAGCGTGCCCTTGATCTTCTCCTCCCGCGTCAGGAAAGCTCCGATACGGGTGTACATCGTGATCGCGTCTCTCATGCTCACCGCTTCGCCCGGACCGTAAACCACGCCGCTTTCACCTTTCCGAGTTACCGCGGCGTATAACCCGATCATAGGTCCGATCGGGAGGTTATCGCTCCCGAACGCCATGTAAATTCCGCGCTTCACCGGCGTGGCAATCGAGTTATTCCTAGCCAGGCGCTCGCCCTCCAGCGTCTCCACGTAGCGGCCCTCAAGCGTGTAGGTAAAGTTCGGCTGCTGCGCGATTAGGATCTTATCATCCGCCATCATTTTCAGTGTCCTCTCCGGCGGAAGAACCGTAAAGTGGCACAGATAGTGACGGTGGTCATTACGCGGATAGTCATGCAGCACAGTATCGAGCGCATCTACGGTCATGGCGATCGCCGCGTCACCAATCGCGTGAATACCGAATTGCCAGCCCAGTTTGTGTCCCTCTTCTATGTTGGTACGCATCTGCTCCGGGGTGAAGAATGCGCGCCCGCGGAAGCCCGGTTGACCTTTGTAGTCTACCAGCGACCAAGCCGTCGGACCGGTGAATCCTCCGTCGGCGAACATCTCGCCGATCGATCCGACGCGCAGCCGCTCGTTTCCATCGCCGGTTTTTTTCCCGAATTCCTTGAGTAGCGCGGCGCCTTTTTTGGCTTCTCCAGCGGGCGAGGGGTAATTTACTTGTATCGATGCGCGCGGTAGCTCCTCGCCGTGGTTACGGTAGAGCAGTTCCCACTCCGCGTAGGAGCCGGCGACATTAGGTTCAACCAATGAGCCGGCCTCAATCACGCTGGTTATGCCAAGTTTGAGCTGCTCGCGCACGTTACTTAGCAGACTCTCGCGCACGTCTTGCGGTTGGTCTGCGGGAACCATGCGGGTGTAGAGATCGGAGCGCTCGCGAATGACTCCGTTAGGTTCGCCGCTACTATCCTTTTCGATAATTCCGCGCTCCGGATCAGGCGTAGCTTTGTTGATATCCGCCAACTCTAATGCCTTACTGTTCCCGACCGAGCTGTGGCCGCCGGCGCGTGTAAGTACGACGGGATTATTGGGCGCCGCGGCGTCCAGATCCGAGCGCACGGGTTTCCGCTGCTCGGCAAAATGATATTCGTTCCAGTCGCCGCCCGTGATCCATTCTCCGGGACCGAGTTCCTTAGCCTTCTCGTGAACCTGGTGCTGGAGTTCGGCGATAGATTTCGTTTCGCGAAAATCCACATAACGTTGGGAATGACCGGCCAGATGAATATGCGTATCCATAAATCCCGGAAGCACCGTGCGGCCGCCGAGGTCGATCATCCGAGCAGCCGCATAGCGATTGCGCAGCTCATTTCCCCCTACCGCCAGGATTCGACCCTGCCGGATCGCGATTGCCTCGCGAATCGAGAACGCGTCATTTACAGTGACAACTTTGCCGTTGAACAGAAGCAGGTCGGCAGCCTCGCCCTGCTTTTGAGCTCGCAAAAGTCTGCCGTGGCTTACTGTAAGTGCGCCTGCCGCCTGAAGAAAATGGCGCCGCGACCAATCCATTGATTCACCTCGACGTCTTCTACTAACATTACAGTAAGCGTAAGCGAATGAAAATTGCAATCATAGATAGCGGTATCCATCCGGGCCATGCGCACGTGGGCCGCATCGCCGGTTCGGTTGGAATCTCCCTTTCCGGCGAAAACGATGATGCAATAGACCGGCTGGGGCACGGTACGGCCGTTGCGGGAGCTATTCGCGAGAAGGCGCCGGACGCCGAGCTATACGCCATCAAGGTGTTTGACCGTAAGCTAAGCGCGAACATCGGCGTGATTCTGCGGGCGCTGAACTGGTGCCGCGAGCATCGAATGGATCTCGTGAACCTAAGCCTGGGAACACAGAATCCAGCGCACCGCGACCGGTTTCAGACCGTTCTGGGGGACGATCTGGTATTAGTGAGCGCCGCCGGCGCTTTGCCCGGAAGCCTGCCCAGGGTAATCGGCGTAGCTTCCGATCCCGCATGTGATCGCAATGCTTTTCACTATCGTGAAGGCGTGTTCTATGCTTCTCCTTATCCCCGCCCGATTCCCGGCGTTCCCGTTGACCGCAATCTCCGTGGAACTAGCTTCGCCGTGGCAAATATGACAGGTCTCGTAGCCGCGGCGCTTAAAGGCAACTCACCGTCTGTAATCAGGGACTACCTGATTGGTCACGCTGGTAACAAATCCAGCCGACTTGCTTAAACGCTTCCATTGTCTTCGTAGAGCCCGGTTCCAATACATCAGCAGTCCCGTTACGGCTAGCAGCGGAATGGCCAGCCCGGTAACTGCCCAAATGATCTTGATAGGCAATCCCCAGTAAGTTCCAAAATGCAAGGGAACCTGCGCCCAGATGATCCAATCTCCAAGGGTTTGGTTCACTCCGTAGCGCCATGTAGAAATATATGCGCCGCTGTACGGATTGAAGTAAACGGTATCAACATATTCGCGGCCGACACTGTTGCCTCTACGCATGAGAATGCCGAGAGGCGCTCGCGGACCATAAGGGAAAGCCACTCCACCTAGCGTGGCGCCCCGGTCGATTGAGCACGCTCGCTGAACAAACGACCGAAGTGTAGGTTCCTCGCCATCAACCTCACGTGCGATCCGAATTGCCGGAGGACGCGCGCTGATGATCGGCGAAACCGAGTTCACCGCTAGAAAGAACTGCCGCGGCCATGCGAAGTAGATACCGCTCAAAGCCCAAAAGGAGACGATCAGAATGGTCCAGAATCCCGCGGCGCTGTGCAGATCGAAGTTAACCCGCCTCCAGCTTCTACGAAAATCTACCTTCAACGCTCGCTTCCAATTACGTAGGCCCGGCCACCAGATCACGATTCCGGTAACGTTCAGCAGCAGCAGGAAGATGGCCCCGACGCCGTTTAACTTGCGGCCTACGCGGCCTGCCAACAAGGTCTCGTGAAGATCCTGAACGACATCCAGCCAAGTCGCTTGCCTTGGGAATTCGCCAAGAACTCTTCCGTCATTTGGATCCGATGCGACTTTGATTCGCCCGCGTCCTTCAAGAACGGAAACGAAAGTAGCATCGATTTCTCCCGGTAAGTCGACTGAAACGACATGGCTGCCGGGATATGCGGCTTCCAGGTTCGCGACAACGTTCGCGACATCGGCAAGCGGCCCGTTGGTTCGCATTTCCTGCCAGGGTTTCAAACCAGAAACCCGCTCTAACTCGTGACGGAATACCAGGATAGATCCGCTGACTCCGATCGCAATAAGATAGAGTGTCAGGATGATCCCGGCCCAAAGGTGTATCTGAAAGTTAATGCGGCGCACGGCAAGCTGCTGGGGCCGCTGTAAGTAACGCTGGAGAAAGCTCACTCGGTTACTGGCGTGAGAAGAACTGCCTGGAACGTATGGATTGCCCGCCATGCAGCGTTTCCGCTTCACTGATCAGCTTCTTGCCATCGGGCGAAACCGTGAGTTTGCCGGAACTGTCGGGCCGGTGCGGCGACTTCAAAACCAGCTTGTACTGTAGCGGACCTCCGGGCGTCATCTGGATAGTGCCGACCTTATCTCCTTGGCCGTTTTTTACGTCCGCTTCGAGCCCGTCTAACTTGAGCGTATAAGTCATCGCGACGAAGTAGACGTTGTTGACCGGCACCGAGAACGCAAACACCAGCTTATCGCCCGACTGCGATACTTTCAAGGTGAGCGGCTCGGGATTGGTATCTTTGCCGTCGATCTCCTGGCGGTCGAGATGCCACGTCCCCAGCAGCGGTTCGGCTCCCCACACGGGGAGTATCGCTGCCTGGATCACGATGAAGGCTGCACATACCAGAGCTCGTTTCATCCAGTCATATTCGAGTCTACTACCAGAACGGCGCCGCTAGAAAGTAACGCGTCCGGTCAACTGGATTTGCCGCGGCCCGGAGCCTTCCGCACTCTGCATCGCTGTAATCTGCCCGAATGCCGGAACTCCCACGGTCAGGTTGCTTGGAGGAGCATAGTTTGGGTGATTGAAAGCATTGGACACCTGCATTCCAATCACTGCTCGAACGCGTTCGGTGAATGAAACCCGCTTCAGCAGCGAGAGAGAAACGGCCTGCGTACCAGGGCCGACGACATCCCCCGACGTCGCGTCGCCGAACCGGCCGATAGCAGTGGTAACGCCGTTAGCAAGTGTCTGGCAGGCGGTCGCGCAAGGATCGGCAAAGGCCGCGGGGTTGATCCACTGGTTGATCGTTTGGCCGGCGTAAGGACTTACTCCCGCGACCGTGTCTGCGCGCCCGCCATTGCCGGACAAGGCGCCATATAAGTTGTAGCCCGTGCCGGACGGATCGCTAAGTACGGCTACTGACAGAAACGGCCCGCTTTGGAATAGCGCCACGCCGCTTAGTTCCCAGCCTCCGACAACCTTATCTACCAGGCCGTTGTTATTCAGGAAAGTCCTGCCTTTCCCGAACGGAAGCTCATATAAAAACGTCGCCAGAACACGGTTGCGCCGGCCATACGGCACATTACCGTAATCCAGACCCGGATGATACGGATCGCTCAAGGTATTTCCAAACTCGTTCGCATACCCGGCGGCGCTCGCAATCGGCGCTCCATTGACGTTGGACAGGTCTTTCGTGAACGAGTAACTGACCTCGAACTGCAGGTTAGTAGAGCGCTTATGAACGGATATCGTTCCGGCATTGTAGTTGGAGAAACCGAGATTATTTGACGTAGCGATATAAGCCAGGATAGGGAACGGAATGGCCGCCTGCGTCGACGGATCGTTAAAGCCCGCGCTATTGACTGGAGGTTGATTGGCGTTGGTGATCGTCGGCAGGTTGTAGCCGTGATTGCCGTCGTAGGATGCGCGCACTCCCACGCCTTTTCCTAAGTCACGTTCCAAGGTAAGGTTCCATTCCTCGACAATCGGATCCTTGTAGTGAATTTCCGCAGCCAAGTCAAAGAATTGCGTACCCGGCTGGGCGATGTCGGACGGGAATGAGTAGGGCATTGAATAAATCGGAGCGCCGCTGTTTCCGAAGGAATTGGAGAAGAATCCAACATCGCTGGACCCAACCGACCAACCGTCGATCGCAGTGCCGCTTAGCAAAGACTCGATAAACCTCCCGTAGCCCCCGCGGAGTACCGTTTTGTTGCTGCCGCCGATCCGCCAGGCAAAGCCGATGCGCGGTGCAAAATCCCTAAGCGAGGAGTCCCGGAGCCGGCTCGAAACACCCGCCGCCGCCGCGGTAATCAGGGGAATCGGAGCGATCGACTGCACGAAGCCGGGATTGACATTTGCGAACGCCGCCTGATTAGGAAGGATTACGCCTCCTTTCACGACTTGGCCGTCGATCGTGCTGCTGTAGTAAGGGTCGAAATTCACAACGTTGTCGTTCCAATCCTTGAACGCGGGATGATACTCCCAACGCAAGCCATAGTTGAGGGTGAGCGACTGGGAAACTTTATAGTCGTCTTGCGCGAAGGCCGAATAGGAGCTCGAATAGGCATCCGTATTTGGGTTAATCACGTCGGCGATGGCGGTAAGATCCGGGTAGCCGAGCAGGAATGAAGCAATTGGCGTGGCCGCGCCATTGCCGAGGTATCCGCTAAGCACCGATCCATCGAAAGTGTAATTACCCATGGTGTAATTGTTAAATACCTGGGTATTGAGGCTGCTGAGATAGCGCCAGTCAAAACCGAATTTAAATGTATGTTTCTGCTTTGTCCAGGTCAAGCTATCGACAGCTTGATAGGTACCTTCATGCGGATTCAGGTCGTTGGACGAGGCCTGGTATCCCATGAAACCCGTGATGAAGATCGCAGGCGCGTCGTCGCCCGCCGGGAGGGCCCCCGGCAAGGCTCCCGGACCGCTGGTCAGCCCTAGTGCGCTCGCCGCCTGCTGCGAGGTCACGCCGTCCGTTACGTTGCGGGAAACCACGCTGAAGCCCCCGCGTAACTCGTTCACCAGGTTCGGCGAGATCACCCAGTTATACGAAGTTGCCAGGGAATGATAGATCTCCGGCCTGGAGACTCCTCCGAGAAGCGGCGTGCTGGTGTCGCCGAAACCATCTCCTTGCGCGGTCGTGATCCGCCGGTTCTTATAGGTGTACCGGACGAAGATCATATGGTTAGGACCGAGGTTCTGATCGATGCGAATGTCTTCCTGAGCGCTGTTGATCGGAATGGCATAGGTTGCCAGGTAGTTGTTCGATATCGCGCCCGCCGGGCCGAAGTTAGGCAATGGATACAGAAAGTCCAGCAGTTTCTGCGAATAAGGATTCAACTGGCTGGCCGGAATCATATTGTTCGGATATATACTCAATTGGTTGGCGGAACCGCCCAAGCTAGGATCAAGATATGCGGAGAGGTCGCCATTGCGCATGGCCGCGGTGGGAACGCTCAGGACCGCAGTCTCCGATTTCGGCAATCGAAGGACTTCAAAGCTTCCGAAGAAAAATGTTTTGTTGCGGCCGTTGTAGAGTTTTGGGAAGATTACCGGTCCGCCGAGAAAGACCCCGAAATTGTTCAATTTCACCGGTGTCTGCAGGTGGCTGAAGGTATCGCTGGCGTTGAAATCCGTGTTCTGAACGTTCTCGAACAAGCCGCCATGAAACTCATTCGTGCCGGACTTTGAAATCGTCGTTATATCCGCCACTCCCCCGAATTCGGCAGGATTCAAGACCTCGCTGATCTTGATTTCTTCGATCGCGTTGAAGGACGGGAAAAGTTCGGCCAACGCGCCCAAGGTCCCTGGTCCCACGGAGCTAATCCCGTCGATAGTAACTGAGAGTTGCGAAGGTCCCGCGCCCGCCACTTCAATGTTATTGTCGTTGTCTATCTGCACGCCGGGCTGCGCAGTTAGGGTGGAGAAGGCGCTTGTCGACCCGGCGGAACGTGTACCGATGGCTACCGGTAAGTCGTTTAACTCCAGGCTTCCTTTAGTCTCGGACACGTTAGAAGCGTCGGTCTGGACTACTGAGACGGCCTCCACAGTGACGGAAGTCGCCTGGGAAGCAACTTTCAAACCCACGTCGATACGGACGGTGTCCCGGGCGGCCACATCAAACGCCTCATATTCCGTCTTTTGAAACCCGGGCGCCTCAACGCTAAGCCGGTAATTTCCGATTTCAACATTGACGAACTCATAGGCTCCATTCGGATCAGTGGTTGCCCAGTGTCCGGCGTTCGTCCCTGTGTTTACCAAGCCCACTTTCGCCATGGCGATCAAGCTGCCCGACGGATCCTTCACGTTGCCGAGTACGGTACCGAAAGTGGACTGTGCCGCGGCTGTTCGGCACAAGCCTAATAGCGCGACCATTAGCAGCGCCGGACGAATCAGCTTCGACCAGCGTCGACCGGGCGAGTCGAGGAAAATCGGGTACATCGGCCAACCTGCGGAGGGCATCAGATTCTCTCCTTTTGGATTTCGAGCGGTCGCGGTTCTCCTAACCCGAAGCCGCAAAGCGAAAAGACTTAGAGCAACGTAGATCTGGGTTTTCGTGGACCTTATGCCGGGTTTATACGGCCGCTCGTCGGAGAGCTCCAGCGAACTTCATCGTGCGGTTTGAACCTTCCGTCGCGCAACAGGTCAGGGCGAAAAGACCTTTCATTGCTTCTACGGAATACCAACGGGGCGCGATGAAATGTGGAGTCGAGTATAGCCAACTGCCGCGGACGTGTCAAGAAAATGCGGGGTAAATTCTAAAAATTCCGCAAAACGGTTGTAGACCAACGATGCGGATCCAAGCTATACTCCGATCTAACGAGAAATCTTATGTTCCTCCGCCTTACCGCTTTCGCGGCGCTAACCGTCGTACCCGGATTCTGCGCAGACTGGAACGCTCCATCGGCCGAGCAATATATGGATTCGCGCCAGAAGGAATGGGTCGCCTGGCCCACGGCGATGAACTCGGGCGTCGCGTGCGTCTCTTGCCACACGGGTCTGCCTTATTTGTTGGCTCGGCCGGCACTTCGCGAAGCGTTGGGTGAGAAGACCGGTCCTACACTCTATGAGAGCGTGCTCGTCGCGAGCATGCGCGCCACCGTGATCCGTACGGACGCAAACGATTTGTTCTCGGGTCTGAAAGGTCCTATCGTCGGTGAGGTGTATGGCGCCCAGGTCGTCCTCTCAGCCCTTGTGTTGGCAATGGATGACGCCAAGCGCGCGAAACTGAGCCCGGAAGGCGAAAAGTCCTTCGAACGGTTGTGGTCGCTACAGGTGAAGAGCGGAACGGACAAGGGCGCCTGGCTTTGGTCGGATTTCGACCTCGACCCCTGGGAGACAAAGGATTCCGTCTACTACGGCGCGGCGCTGGGAGCATTAGCTACCGGTCTTGCTCCGGCTAACTATCAAGGTCGTCCGGAGATACAGGATAACCTGGCGGCTCTAAGAGAGTATCTACGCGTCGCGCTTCCGACTCAACCCCTACACAACCGGCTCTTCCTTCTATGGGCGTCGTCGAAAATGCGGGATGTGTTACCCGATGCGGACAAGCAGGCAATCCTCGCTGAATTGTGGCGCAAACAAGAGGCGGATGGAGGATGGAGCATTCAATCCCTGGGGCAGTGGAAGGCGCGCGCCGCGGCTCCGGCAGCGACCTCGACCGCCTCGAATAGTTACGCTACGGCGCTGGCAGCGTTCACGGCTGAGCAGGCCGGAGTTCCGCCATCGCAGCCCGGCTTATCGAAGGCATTGGCTTGGCTAAGATCGCACCAGAATGCTCAGGGCTATTGGACTGCGGACTCCATGAATCACAAACATGCCGCCGGCTCCATGCCCGAGAAATTCATGAGTGACGCCGCGACAGGTTATGCCACGGCAGCCTTGCTCGCCGCCGACGCAAAGCATGACGAAGGGGTTCAGCAAACCGCTTCCAGTTCGAAGCCTCGTAACTGATAGCGGAACCGGGCGTTCGAACCTAACCTGGAATCGCACCAATCGATTCCGCGAGCGATAGCTTCGGCCTCCGACGTCCAGAAGAAACCTTCACCGCCGGACGAATAGAACTGCCGGCACACAGCAAGGTGACGCCGGAAGCCGGCCGTTAAACGTGCTTCATAGTGCGTCAGTAACTCCGCTACGGGTGCGCCTTTATCCACTGCGCGGATCAAAGCCGCGGCCAAGATCGCCTCGCGGATCGCGTGCCCCGTGCCGTCCCCACAAATCGGGTCGAAGGACATCGCGGCACTTCCGCAGCATACCCAGCCAGGCGCGCAAAGGGGTGAAGCTATGCGTGGGTATGCAGGAAAGCTGCCGCCGGAGCCGCCGAGCACGCCAACCTCCGCCGCCACAACCCGGCTTTGGTCGAGCAGCGCTTCGGGATCGCCGCCGATTGCCAGCAGCCAGCCCGATCGACCTTCCCAAGGATGATCCGCCCCAGGTATTAGAAACAGCCAGCCGTTATCGAGCGATTCGATCCAACAAGCGCCAGGATCAGAGCCTCGCGCCAGTAAGACGCGCCGGACGGAAGCCAGGCGCACTCCAAAGCTGTGTTCCACCGCTGGAGCGGGAAGCGGTCGCGCCGTAAGTATCTTCCAGGAGGCTTCATAAGTCGGATTCCCTTCTGAAAGCAGCGGCGGGGCTACTCTCTCTAACAGCGATTCTTCGGATACTACGACCGCGGAGTGTTCGACACTGACAGACTGCGCGCCATGTCCCCAGGCCACGACCCGCCTCCGGATTCGCGGCTCATTCGCGAATAGTTCGGGCTGGCCGAAAATGTCACGAACCAGCGCGAGCGCCTGATCGCCCAGCAGAATCACGGGAAGGCGCGGACGTTCCAGCGGTTCAACAGTAACAGGTAGCCCGGCGAGGCTCAATAAGTGCGCACAACAGCACGCGGCCACTCCGTCCCCTCGGATGAGAACGCGCAATTCCGTCCTCTTACGGGATCACGACGATACCCGCGTAAGTCACGTCGGTGTTGAGGTCCCAGGTCTTCTCGTACTTAAGGGTTGCGGCATCGTAGACTTCGATATCGAAGCCCGCTCCATAGATATAAAGCTTCTTACCGTCGGTAGAAATGCCGAGAGTGAAGCGCGTGCGGCAAGGAACTTCTTCCTTCTGCGTGATTTTGTCGCGCGTCAGATCGAAAGCCCAGAACTCGCATCTCTTGTTCCCGTGGATTCCGTTCGAGACCACCGTGTAAGCCCACTTCTTGTCTGGCGTGACTTCAATACCCGCCATCCCGGCCGGAGCAGGTCCGATCGGATCGAAGTCGATCTGCCTCGTGCTCAGGTCAAAACGAGCCAGGCCGAACACGTGGTTGTGGACGATCGGATCCGACCAAACGAACATCCCTGTGTGCTCTCCGGGAGAATTGAATAGATCCAGATCGCTGCCGAAATGCACATTCTCCATTCCAGGTGCATCCGGGCGGGCCAGATCGATATGATCGAGTACTTTGAAGTCGCTAGCCTGAAGTATCGTGATCTTTTCGCCAAACTGGTAAACATACCTCCCGTCCGGCGAAACTTCGAGAAACCCTGTCCCGTAGTCGCCCTGGTTCTGGGGTTCCTCTTCCTTGGTGATCTCGATGGTCTTGACGATCTTCTGTTGATCCAGATCGATAACCGTGTACTTCGGCTTAGCTACTTCATAGTGCTCCGGAAACTTGGTGATTTCCTTAGTAACCGCATAGAATAACTTGCCTTGCGGGTCGACCGCGCCGCTGAAAAACCGGAATTGTTTGGTCGGGGTATTCAGCTCAAAGTGATTGATTACCTTGCGAGTCGCTACGTCAATTACCTCGATGCCGTTGTGATCGATGGTCGTGACGTAAATTTTCTTGTGATCCGGCGCCAGTTGAATCGACATCGGCGTGCCCGTTACGAGCGGGATCCGGTCGACAATCTGGGCCTTCGCCTCGTCGAACACAAGAACCGAGGCGGGATAGGCCGGCAGGTACAAGGTACCGGCGTTTGCGAGTCCAACCAAGGCCGCGCAAGCGGCAGCCGGCAGTGTAAGTCGCGAAATCGTCATGGTTATGGAAAAACAAGATCCAGATTGCGCCAGTCTTTAGTGGCTGTGGCGCACTTAGCGGTCCAGTCCGGAGCATTGTTCAAGTGATCCGGTACCTGCGCCGGCCAGTAGCAGCTCATATAGCAATCATAGATATCGCGCTCCACCGGTTGGCAAAGTCCGGCCGTGCCGCCCGCCGCGTCAACCTCCCACCCCGGCGTGAACATCAGCGCGCAACCCATCGGAACGTGCGGGCGTTGTTGCGCTGACGGCCGGTCCTGTAAGGCGACGACATCCTCGGTATGCGCGACGACATATTCGTCGATCCGCGCGGCTTTCTTGTTCAGCGGCCGCATGTGTCTCATTCGGCTTTCCTTTCCGCGAATTGCTGCAAAAACCCGGGGTTCTTAGCCGCAATCGCGCCATAGATTTCAAGACAAGTGTGGGTCCAGTCACGGATCCAGTCGCAGTAGTGCAGATTGGGATGGCCCGTATCTCCGTAGCGCACGAAGGCTTCATGGTGGCACCCGCCCGCGCATAGCGGCCGTGCGAAGCAGGTGTGGCAATCATACTTCGAATCGATATGTCCACGGCGCAGAAAGTCCGTCTGTTTCTCGCGATCGATGCCGGTCGAGATATGTCCCAGCGCGTGTTGGTCGGAATCCACAAAGCGATGGCACGGCGCGATATCGCCCGAAGGTCCGACGCCCAGCAACCCGAGGCCGGCGCCGCAAGGATGCGACTTATTCACACCCTGGCATAACTCGGCGAGCGTGTCACTTACGTTTGAAAACCCATGCGATTCGCCGCGCAGCGCATACTCCAGATACTCGGCCGCAAGTATGTGGAATTGCTCCAATACGCCATCCATTCCGCTCGGGCTGATGGCGTACAGTTGATTGGGCGAAGTCGTTACCGGCGCAAAGCCCACTTCGTGGAAGCCGAGGTCCTGCTTCAGGTGGCGAAAGATGCGGATAACATCGGAAACACCCGCCGTCAGCGTCACGCGGGCAGTAATCGGCCGCGTGCGATGATTCTGAATCAGCGCGCGTACTTTCGGTTCAATAATGTCGTAACTGCCGCGCCCGTTGGCGAACACCCGCAGGTGATCGTGCATCTCCTTCGGCCCATCCATGCTCACCGTGACGCCGATATGGTTCTGGGAAAGAAACTCTATAATTGCCGGCGTAAGCAGAGTAGCGTTAGTTGTTAAGCTAAAGTCGATCTGGCGGCCCTGTTCGCCGGCTTTGCGATTCGCGTACGCCACCACTTCCTTCAGCAGCGGAAAATTCATCAGCGTTTCGCCGCCGAAGAACGTGATGTGAATCGAACGCCGGTCCGCCGATTCCGCCAGCAAAAAGTCCACTGCGGCCTTGGCCGTTTCCGCATCCATGAACTTCGGCTTACCTTCCGGAGTCGCCACCTTATCGGCGCCGAACTCATAGCAGTATTGGCACGATAAGTTGCATTGGTTCGTCAGGTTCATGACCAGCGTTTGAATGGGGAAACGCTCGGGCAAAGGCTGCGGCTGGTCCGGAACCGAGTCACCGGCCACGATCACGTTGGCGTGATACATCTCCGCAATCAATTCCTCCGCTTCTTCGATCGCGAAGCCGTTTGCCGCGGCCACCTCACCAACTAACCGGTCATGCGGTACTTCACCGCAACTGAGACGATCTATAAGGTTCCCAACGGCGCCATCCACCGCGAAAATCGCCCCCGCCGGCACCAGGTACAGAAAGTGAGCCCCGCCTGCTTCAAACCGGTGAAACTCACCGAGGCTATAAACACGAGCCGAGGTTTCGCTCATGATAGCCGTCATTGACCCACCTCCGGTTGATCCCACTTAATGTAGGTTGGGACCGTCACTACCAGATACGACTTACCGGTCAGCGACCTTCCCTCCTTGTCTTTCTCATTCTTGGCCGTAGCTACCACCCAAACGTCGCCATAGTTATTGCGGCTGAACTTGCGCTGTGGATTCGGTCCGTCCGACGACGGAGTAAAAAGCCCCGTGCTACTTAGCGAGCCGACGAACTCCTTGTCATCATCGCCGTAAACCGAGTAAAACTCCTCTACTGACCAATTCACGTCGATGGGTCCGAGTTCCACATCATCCGCCGTGTGGGGCTTGCCATCGGCGCCGCGCTGGTAAGCGACGGCCTCGAACTGCTGATATCCCTTGGGATGCCTTTCGCTGCCGAGATGCGCCAGAGCGGAATCCGGCGTCACTTTGATGTAATCAATGCGATCGTACACCGCAATCGCGCTGGGCAGCACCGCACGGCCCAAAGCGATATCCCGCTTGCCCGGGACCGCGTCCGCCGCGGTGTCCACTTCCGCAACAATCATGTTGGGAGTGTGCGAGACAATGCGGCGCACCGTAACTCCTGTGCCGAAATCGAGATCCGCGGGCGCTATCTTCCCCGGTAAGCTCTCCCCCATCAGACGCACGCGCGTCCCTTGGGAGCCCGTCTTCAGTAGAGAGCAGTCGGTTCCGATCAATGTCGGGTCGGCTGAAGGACGCCGCAGTTTCACGTCGAAACCGAACTCCTGATATTCACCCCAGAACCAGCGCCCCTCGGCCGTGGTTTGGTCTGGTGAAATCCACATCACCTCGCGCATGTCACTGCTAACATCGTCGGGAGCCTTAGCCGGCGCGGCGCCTTTGGAACGGCCGCGCCAGGCGTAGCCGGCGTAGACAAGACTATGGCCCGTGCGAGTGATGGTTGACCCGTCCTTCACCGAAGTCAATTTCACGCTGGTTGTAAATTCGCTGTCGGCGCTGCTGTTCGGCGTTATTTCCATGTCCCCGAAGAACTGGCCGCGGCCGGGAAGGTACGCGGAGACGATCCATTGCCCGCTTAGCTTCGGCGCACGCATCCTCGCCCGCCAGGCGGCCCACTCCGGCGTATTCAGTGGCGCGGTCTTACTTAGAAACGCAAGAGCTTCATCCACCGGCAACGGCGCTCCAGGTTCCAGGTGGTGGCGCTCTTCATCGAAACCGCCGGCGCTAATCCCTAACCGGAATGCCTCATCGGCCTGCGGATAGAGAGCGATGTGTAAGTTAGCGAGATATCTCCAGTCTTCCGGAGATCGCCGCCACGAGAGCGGCCGCGCGAGAGCGTGACAATTCGCACAAGCACCGCGCACGTTGTCGTTCGGAATGTTCGTTTCATCCTGAATACGGTGCTCGGCATAGTACATGACCGGCTTCGCTTCATCCGGCGCCAGACCGTGATAAGTCGCGAGATACTTTACAATCTCCCTGGCCTCTTCCGGGGACAAACTAACGCCCCGCAAACGCACCATACGCTTGAGAGCTTCTTCCCAGCCTTCCGGAGTGGCGCGCTCCCAGGAGATGCGCAACAGGTTGCCCTTCTCGTCTTTGGTATGGCAGCCTCCGCATTTGGAGATTACCAGGGGACTCGTAACGGGAATGCCTTCTTCGGGTGTCGACTTACTCGGCTCTGCGGACGGGGCAGCTTGCCGCTTCTGGCCCTGCGCAAACAGGTTGAATGCCAGAATCGATACAAGCAGTAGCTTCATAACATTTCCGGTTATCATACACTTTTTACTCGCCGCAGGTAAATGAAAAAATCGTTCACGCCAGCAAATTCCTTCCGCCCGCACGGCAGGTCTGATTGACGAACTGACTTATGCGCGACCAACAGGTTCTCTTCGCGGGCTATCGCCGCGCATTGCGATTCGTCGTGCCCTACTGGCCCCGCCTGGTCCTCGTGCTTCTTTCCGGCATCGCGGCCACCGGATTCGGCCTGCTGCAGCCCTACATCTCGAAACTTCTGGTCGACGATGCGCTGTTGAAGCGCAATATGCGCATGCTGCTGATCGTCAGCGCGCTGACCTTCGGCGTTACCGTGCTGGGCTTCGTACTCAACATCTTCTCCAGCTATCAGTACGTGCGTGTTTCGGCGTCCGTGCTGTTCGATATGCGCCTCGCGCTGTACCGCCATCTGCAAACACTGTCGCCGCGTTTTTGGGCGCGCACCAAGCTTGGCGACGTCGTGTCGCGCATCAATAACGACATCGCTGAGGTGCAGCGCGTTTCGGCCGACAGCCTGTTGAGCGTCCTTTCGAACGTCGTGTTTCTGGCCGGCAGTACCGCCATCATGCTCGCCCTTAGCCCCCGCCTGTTCCTGGTGAGCGTGGCGGCGGTTCCGGCCAGCGTCTGGGCGTTGCAGCACTACCGGCACCGGCTGGCCGTGCGGGTGCGGGCAGTCCGCGAACGCAGCTCCGCAATCGGAAGCTTTCTGCTGGAGACGCTTTTAGGCATCCGGCTGGTTGTCTCGGCGCAGGCTGAAGAGCGCGAGGTCGAACGGTTTCGCAAGCACAATCAGAGCTTCCTCGACGCACTCATGCGCATGCAGCTCACCTCGTTCCTATCCGGCGCCGTTCCCGGAACCATCCTGACGCTCTCCACCGCCGCGCTCTTTCTCTACGGTGGAAAGCTGGTGATCGACGGCTCGCTGACCACCGGGTCTTTGGTTGCGATCATGGCCTACCACCTGCGCCTGCTATCGCCCGTGCAGAACCTGATGAGCCTCTACGCCAACCTGGTGTCAGGCGGCGTGTCGCTCGCGCGCGTTTGGGAGCTATTCGACACTTCCGCGGAAATCGTCGATGATCCTAATGCGAAGCCGCTCGGCACTGTTCGCGGCGAAATCGAGTTGGATCGCGTTTCGTTCGGTTACAGCGGCGAGTCTGTGCTGCAAGATCTGTCCTTCTGCGTTCCAGCGGGCACGATCTGCGCGATTGTTGGCCCGAGTGGAGCGGGCAAGTCGACTCTCGCCGACCTTCTGGTCCGGTTCTACGATCCGGACGCGGGCGCCATCCGCATCGACGGCCGGGATTTACGCAGCCTCCCACTATCCGACCTGCGTCGCGCCGTGATGCTGGTCGATCAGGCCCCCTATCTGTTTCACGCCAGCATTCGCGAGAACATCGCCTACGCCCGCCCCGGCGCCGGCGACGATGCGATTGTGAGCGCGGCCAAGGCCGCGTCTATTCATCAGCGGATCATGGGTTGGCCGGACGGATACGCGACGATCATCGCCGAACGCGGCCAGACTCTTTCCGCCGGAGAGCGCCAAC
>NZ_CAJCHS010000186.1 GCF_903970205.1 Nevskia soli
TGGCCGTAAGCCGCGACATTAACTGCGTCCAGACCTAATCGTCCAATCGCACCAACAGCCTTGGCTGGGAGTGCCCTCGCGGCAAGACTCGTTCCTGAACTGACAAGCGTGTCTATCGCGATTCCTGCCGCGCCGTCCCAACCGGCGCTGTGGCTCCCAATGTGCGCGCCTTGACCGAACAGAGTTTGAATGCCTGACTCACCATGGAGTGGGGGAACACCCTGGCCTGCGCCGCCAAGAGCGATCTGGGCAAGATCGCGAGTAGCCCGAAATATTCAGTCCTATGTCAATCCTATGTCGGTGAGCCCGGAAACGGTATTCCCGCCAAGAAATTGCCCAATGAAGGTGTTCTGGGAATGGAATGCAGCCGCGATGCTCGAAACATTGTACGTCGGCTGGAAGCTGGTTCCGGGCGATCCGGCAATGGTCGTCGTGTAGGCTTCCACCAGCCGGCCGCCGCCGTTGCTCATCGCGGCGCCGTCGCTGTCGCTGAATCGTAGACATAATACCGGTTAGGGGTTGCAGGCTGGTACGGGCCGCCGTAACTCGAGATTGTAACGCGGTGCAGCGCGTCATGGTTGTAGCAGGTCAGATTCCCTGCGGCGTCCTTCTTCCGGATCAGATCCCCCGGCGAAGATGCCGCACAATTCGGACTGGAATGGTAGTTATAGACGGTTGTCCCTGTGATCGAGCCGAACAGCCGACGGGTGCGGGCTTGCATCATCGAAGGGCAACCGACACGACGGACTCGCCATGTGCCCCAGGCACTGTTGGTTTCATCCGCCGAATCCTAACGACCCGAAGTACAGGATCGCTCCAATGACAATGGCCCACCAGAAAGAAAGCATAATACCCTCAGACCGCACCTCGAAGGTAGCTCCAGCTGCTGACAGGCGGCGTGTTCTCCAGGCCAAGAACGCAAACAGGAAGGTGGCGAGAACAGTGGATCCGACGATCCACGAGCGCATCAGAGTGCCGGCCAGATCTTCTAATCCCATGGGTCGCAGCGCGATGATTGCTTTCCCCAACAAGTGATTCGTTATAGGAACGATGACTATGATAAACAACAAAAAAATCGCGTACATTATAGAGCGAAATACGCTCCTGGTTGCACGGGCGGCGATCGCCATTATCCACCGACCCGACAGTAACTCTGGACGTTGGAAAGCATATTGGTCCAAATCGAGTTCTCTGCAGCCTTGATTATCTTGGCCATGAAGAGTTTCGTGACGGGGTTGACAAAATTGGCGTTTGCTGTGATCGAGAACGTTATGTCCCGTTGCCTGCGTTGACCGTCGAGAAAGAGATTGTGCCGTTAAGATAATGCCGGGACGGGTCGGTTGTAAAGGTATAACTGCTCGCAGAAACCGACGTTGCCGTGACCGCCAGAATCCCAGTTGGAAATTCGCCCCCTTCATAATAGTCGTTCAGGCCCGGCAAAATTATGTATTGGCCACCTTGAACGATGGGCACCGACGGGAAGTTGGCGGCGAAGACTAAGCTCCTATTATCCGCGAAACTCCCCATGTTGTTCTCCACAGCGTTCATCACGAACTGCGCGGGAACCCCGCATGGGAAGGTTTTCGTCCCGGTCCTGGAGACCTCGGACGCGGGCGTCGGGCCGGTGGGCTGTTGCGGGGCGGGCGGGAAACCGTTAGTAACGTTTTGCTTGCACGGAATGGTCTGCGGGATTCCAGCGTCGGCGGGATCGTACCACAGCGTACCGCCGCAGTTGGCTATTTGGCTTGGCGTTCCTTGTGGGGAGCCACTGGGGCTTGGGCCGCCTTGAGGTAAGATTCCTGCCACCAGCACCTGGAGCGAGTGCGAGGTCTTTGAAGGCGACTCCAACTCTGCCGTTATCACTGGCTCATCCGAACCATGGCCGCCACCATCATCGCGCAGAACAGCATTACGTTCGCGAGTACCGGGGTCCTCTTCCGGGTAACGACGAAGAGCACAGCCAAGATGGCCGAAACTGCGATGCCCGTTGCACCAAGCGCGTATTCCTCGGTTAAGAGCGCATGAAAATCGTTACTGAGCACCCGTCCGAGAATAAACCCGGAAAGTGCCAGGGCGCTGGAGCCAACCCAGCTCGGCAAAACCCAGGGCGTGCCCTCCCCCTGAGCGCAGACTTCAGCTTCAGCGTTTTTCCGGCTAACTATAGCATCCGACCAGTCTGAAACAAAATAGACACTACCCCATGGAGCAACGAAATGGCGGAGCCGCAACCTACACACGCCTTCCAATGCAGATGGCGAAATGTCCTGAATTTGGTCTTTCGGCACAGTCTTCGACCCCCACCATCGCTGAATCTGAATCTCTCCTTCACGAGCCCGAATGCTGGCCAAGGTATTCATGTACGCAAGAAGCGGCAGTAACGGGAGACAGATCGTCCAATAAGGTAAAGGTTCGCCTGCTAAAAGCAACACGAGACCGGCCCCCAAAACGAGAGGCAACCACAAGTTGACTACAACTGCGGGGATTGCTTTCATTTTGTCAGTCACCAAGAGCCGCAGATCGGGAACACCGAGGTGTTTGTTCTCGCGCCGGCGCTTCCCCGACCCCCTAAACCAAACCCGAGTGTGATATTGAATTGCCAAGAGCCGTCGCCGACTGACAGATCTCCCCCTAAACCAATGCCTGCAGCGACGCTCGTCGAAGCATCTAAGCTAGGACCGGCTAATTGCGATACGTCTGAGACGTTAGATATTCCGAACTGAGAACCGCCTAATAACCCAAAGCCTTTCGTCGACGGGGTTACCCAGGCGTATGACCCTGCCCCGGTTATGCTCGCCGGCGCTGCAGCGGTGATTACGTAGGCGGCATTCCCGTTCGGGCTAACGCCGATTTGCACCGACACACTCCCATATAGCCCCATACCCGATCCAAATCCGACGCCCCCAGATCCACCTAGTCCGTCAAGGAGCGTCTTGCCCCAGAACTTTGCAGCAGCCGCTTGAACGGGAAGAATCGCCGCTTGCGCTCCGGACGGGACGATACATCGTCCCTGGTTAGCTTTGGGCGCTTGAACGCTGCCGTCCCCCTAGTCCTCGTCGGCTGGAAGCTGGTTCCGGGCGATCCGGCAATCGTCGATTTCGCCATGTTGCCGAATAAGTCATAAGCATACGCGGCGCCCCATGCCGACCCGCAGTTGTCCTTGGTCACCCGCGAGAATTCATCGTAAGTGAAAACGCAGGTTTGGTTTTCATTGCCGAAGATGGTATCGGTGATCGACCGATGCCGCATGGTGTGGTTTGCGTTCTGCGTGATCGTCGCGGTTTGAGACTTCGTACCTACGTTACTTCATACCCGAGGGAAAGAATTCTTCTGCGGTCGGCCGCCCTAGGCGGCCGTTACCGCGTGATCCCTTACCTTCATGGCCCGCTCGTCCCAGAACAACACCTTACCCTGCTGGTAGCTTTGTACGCTCATCGAGATGGTGACCTGCGCTCGCAGCGCAGTTTCTACGTCCAGCACGGGCTTCTCGCGCGTCCGCATGCACGAAAGGAAGTTCGCGATGTGCCGGGTCATCATGTCGGATTGGTCTACCGGGATATCGATCTCGCTGTCGCCGAACTTCGCTTTATAAGCATCGTCAATAACGTTGTGCTCCGGATAGACGCTGATGAAATCGGTAGGCGCTTCAAACATACCGTGCTGCACCATCACGATGGAACCGAGATGCCCGCGAATCAGCCCCGGGATGTGCCGCGAGTTGGCCATCGTCGAGCTGAGTACCAGCGAGTGCCCCGCCGCGTAGTCCGCCAGCAAGTTGAAGGTATCGGGAACTTCGCGGCCGTCTTTGAAGACGTAAATACCGCCGCTGGCCATCACGCGCGCGGGGAACTGCGGTTCGGGCCAGCAGATATTCATCGGGGCGACGACGTGGAAGAACAGGTCGGTCGCGATGCCGCCCGAATAGTCCCAATACTTGCGGAAGCGGAAGAAGCGATCGGCATCCCACGGACGTGCGGGTGCTGGACCCAGCCAGGTCTTCCAATCCACATAGTTATCTCCCTTGCCGTTGGGACCGGCATCCGGATCAATCTTCCAGTTCCACTCGCCCTCGACCGAGTTGCGATGGTATGAGCCCTGGCTCTCGATAATCTGGCCGATCATGCCGTCGGCGATCGCCTTCTTAGCCTTGTGCCATTGATCGGCGGACGTGGTCTGCGAGCCCACCTGGAACACCCGCTTGGTTTCACGCACGGTGCGGGCGAGTTGCAGCGCCTCGTCGATGGTGTGAGTCATCGGCTTCTCGCAGTACACGTCTTTGCCGGCGTCCAGCGCGGCGAGAGCGATTTTGGCGTGCCAGTGGTCGGGCGTCGCGACAATCACGGCGTCGATATCGGGACGCGCGATCACTTCGCGGTAATCGAGATAGCCCTTGGCGTTGTGCTTCTCCGCCGCCTCGCGCTTGCGCTTCTCATAAACGTCGCAAACCGCTACGATCTGGCAGGAGTTCGGATTGTCTTCCGCGAACTTCGAGAACTTGTTGGCGAGGTAGGAACCGCGTCCGCCGACGCCGACCACGCCGAGGTTGATACGATCATTCGCGCCGACAACGCGAGAGGTAGCGGCTTTCGCGGCAAATAGATGTTGCGCGGCGCTGAGGGCGATACCGGATGCCGCGGCCTTCTTCAGGAAATTGCGGCGATCGAATTCAGATGACATTTCGGACGACATGGCAGTTACCTCGCTGGAGATTGTGTCGTTATTATATGTCGCGTTGGGGTGCGGGACGTTTGGACGCGCTAGCCATCGAGTGCCGAATCTGTGCCCGCTCTTTCTTGCTGCTCAAGCCGGAGGCGCACTTCATCATCGTCAATAGGGCCCTGGTCGGCCTGAACGATTCCTTCCGAAACAGCGGCGCTGAAGCGATTCCTGGTTTCGACCAAACGCAAGGCCGCTTCCTTTACGAAATGCTCGATGTCCATCCCGTCGAGGGTCGCGATGCGCGAAAGTTGCGCTTCCTGCTCTGGCGTGAAACGGACTTCCATTCCTAACGATAACGAAATACGCCACGGAAATATGCCCTTCCCAACTTACATGTCCCGTTCCGGCCCTGGGCGCACGGCCGCCGTATCGCGTCGATCGTCGACCACCGTAACCTGCATGCCCTTCGATAAACGCACGATCTTCTGCACGTCATTGCGCAGAAACGGCGGCAGCCAGTTCTTCAGTTTCGGCCACCCGATGAAGATCTCGGTCACGCTGTTGGCGCGCGCGAACTGAACCAGCGTTTCCGGAACCGATTGGGCCTCGATCAAACGGGTTTCCACGTGCAGATTGCGGGCGAAGTTGAGGTGCTTATCGGTAAGCGCGCGCGCACGCGCGGCTTGATCTCCGAGAGGTGCAATCCCAACCGCTATGCAATCGGAATGGATAAAGTCGGCGACCCGCTTGGCACGGCGGATCAAAGCAACGCTCGACGGATCGTCGGTGACGAGAACCAGAATCCGTTTCGAGGAGTCGCGCTGAACATTGCCGCCGCTTTCGAAAGCGGGTTTATCTGAACCGGCGTCCTGCCGGCGCGAACCGACCTCGTGAGCCGTCTGCCGCAAAGCCATCTCGCGCAAGGCGGCCAGAGTCGATTCGCGGAAGAAGTTATTCATCGCCTGCTTGGCCTTATCGGGCTTGTAGATGACGCCGCGTTCCAACCGGTTCAGCAGGGCACGCGGCGCGAGGTCGACCATGACCACTTCACTCGCGCGCTCAACCACCCAATCCGGAATGGTCTCGCGCACACGCACCCCCGAGATCTGCTGCACCTGGTCATTGAGGCTCTCCAGATGCTGGATGTTCATCGTCGTATACACATCGATCCCGGCGTCCAGCAGCACCAACACATCTTCCCAACGCTTGCTGCGCGCCGAACCGGGTACGTTCGTGTGCGGAAATTCGTCGACAAGGCAAACCTTCGGATGGCGCGCCAGTATGGCGTCGGTATCCATCTCTTCGAACAGAGTGCCGCGGTAGTCGACCGTACGGCGGGGGACGGTTTCGAATCCGGCGGTCAGCGCAATCGTGTCCTTGCGGGCGTGCGGTTCGAAGTAGCCAATGACGACGTCGACGCCTTCGGCCTTCAATTGCTGGCCTTCTTCGAGCATCTGATACGTCTTGCCCACGCCCGCGGCGA
Organism: Nevskia soli; assembly: GCF_903970205.1. Lineage (GTDB taxonomy): Bacteria > Acidobacteriota > Terriglobia > Bryobacterales > Bryobacteraceae > Bog-113. The sequence continues at coordinate 6,140 of NZ_CAJCHS010000186.1, forward strand.
AGCCGAGAAAAATCTTTAGATTTCCGCGCTCAGGCTTGTTGGGCATTCAAAGCTGGGGAAACACTCGAACATCGAAGCCGCGGCGCTTGCGTAGAAGTTTATCCAGCGGCGTGCCGATCAGCCGGGCTTTCCAATCGTCGCGCATGCTATGGCCGACGAAAACCTGCGTGATGCCGCGCTTGTGCGCGAATTCGAGGATCGAGTCGATCGGATCGCCCTCGAGCCGCTCCACTTTCACGCCGAAAGCCCGGGTCAGTTCAAGATTCGCTTCGAGCCGGGAGCGTTGATCGGCCGCGAGTTTCGGCTGCTCCACATACGCGGCGACTAGTTCTCCGTGGAAACCGTCCCGTATGCGGCCGCCTATCTCCAGCATGCGGGCGGCATTGGCCCGCGGAGTGAGGCAGATGAGAACGCGCTCCTGCGTGCCGTAGCTCTGCTGAATGCCATTGCGTTCCAGATAGCACTCAAGCTGGTGGTCCACCACATCGGCCGCGAGTACCAGCGCGATCTCGCGCAGTTGGGCGGACCGATGCCGCAAGGCGTCAATATCCTGCGCCTGTGTCTCCCCCGACGCATAGTCGTGGAGGATGTGGGCATCGGGCGGCGCGTCGACTAAGACGATTTCATCGGCGCGGCGGATGAAATCGATGGGTACACTCTGGTCGACGCGCTTGTTTCGGATGCGGGCGACTTCGTCCTGCAGCTCGGCGATGTAACCCAGGTTGATGGTGGTAACGACCGAGATTCCCGCCGCGAGTAGCTCGTCGACATCCTGCCAGCGGCTGGCGTGGCGCGAGCCGGGCGGATTGTCGTGAGCCAATCCGTCGACCAGACAGACTTGCGGATGGCGCTGCAGGATGGTATCGACATCCATCGTTTCGACGCCGGCCACTTTCTTGAGCGGGATGATTTCGAGTTTCTGGAGCAGGCGCGAGATATCGCTTTCGATGACGGTCTGGATCGCGCCGACCACAACGTCCTGCCCGCGTTCCCTGCGGCGGCGGCCCTCGTCAAGCATACGGAAAGATTTCCCGACGCCGGACGCATATCCGAGGAAAATCTTGAGCCGGCCGCGCCGCAGGTATTCTTCTTCGGCTTGAACGCGGCGGAGAAGCTGGTCGGGGTCGGGACGAGTTAGTGCCGAAGTTGGCATACTTCGATTATTTCAACATTGTGCAGCCGGCAGCGGGATGCGAGAAAGACTCATTAGCCACAGATGAACACAGATAAAACCACAATCAGCATCTGTGTTTATCTGTGTTCATCTGTGGCTAATTAGTTCTTGATCTACCGGCCGATAAAACTATTCATCGCTACCAACTCCCCGCCTTTTGCCCAAACCAGAAGATTAACCCCATCGTCGCGGTGTTCTGTTCCTTCTTAAGAATATCCCCCACCGAGGTATAAAAATACGGATGATTCGAAAAGTCACGCCGCCATTCGTCACGGACTATCAGGTTATCCATCAGCTTGTACTCGAAAGTAAAGGTCGTCTCTTTCAGCGCTTGATCGACGCCGCTAAAGAGTCCGCCGTCATGCATGTATTCCGCTCGCGCGCCGAGTGCCACGCGTGAAGTGACTTGATCGCGCGCGTAAAGAGCGCCGCCCCAGGTTTCCACCGGCGCGGAGGTCGTCTGGTAACGCTCGACCACGTAGTCCGCTTCAGCGGCGACGGTCCACTTCGGCGAAGCCTGCCAGATCGCGTAGGAATCGAGGATGTCGAGCTTTCCTTTAGGTGGATTTACGATTGGCGTGAATCCGACTCCCTGGAGATCGCCCACCGCGGTCGGGCCAGTCACGTTATAGATGGTGTCCGGGTGTTCCTGACCCAGATAGTAATTCACATTCCAGGTGACCGTCTTTGCCGGCTGAATGGTAAACCCGAACAACTCATCTTTGTAGTTATTGAAGGCTTCCGTCTGTTGCGTTCCATTGTCCATCCAGTAATTGAAGGTGACCTGATCGTTGATCTTATAGGCAGCGCGAAGTCCTTCGTGGTAGAAAGGCAGAAAATCAAACCAGTACGAGCGCGAATAGTTGATCTGATCTTTGTTGTAATTCCCTTCAATGCCCAGCGAACTGGACCACTTACCGAAATCGATCGTCAGACCATTGTTCGCTACCGGGAAAACATAGGTGCCGAACGCCTGAAAGATGTTCTGGTAAATGCCCGGCCGCGGTTCGTTAGCGGGGTTGCCTTGAAGCGTCTCGGTGGCTTGCCCCCACTGGAGATCGACGCGTGCTCCCCAGCGCTTGCCGTTGGCCGCATCGGGCGCGTTCTCAATCACGACGTCGGCCTGATTTAAGTTGAAGCTATTACTTAGGACGTCGTAGGCGCGGAGCAGGTTCACGCGCCCGATCGGGTAATTGAAGTTGTAATCGTAGTAGCCGTCGAATAGAACGTTCAGGGTGGTGCCTCCCGGCAGCATGGGCAGCGTTGGTGTCGTCTGGGGCGTGGTTTGGGCGGCGTCTACTGCGGGAGTGCCCGAAGGTTGGGCGTTTTCAGGCGCGGGCGCCATGGTGGATGCAACCGGGGCTACCGCGGCTGGTGCGGTTGGTTCTCCCAATTTCTGTTCAATCGCGGCCAGGCGATGCTCCAACTGGTCAATACGATCGAGAAGCGCTTTCTCACGGGGCGTAGGCGCTTCCGTCTCCTGTGCGAACATCCGGGCAGTTATTAACAAGCAGGCGACCGCGGCTTTGCTGATTTTGCGCATACCGCTAACTTAGCGTGTATGCCAAAGACGTTAGTGAGCCTGTGTCAACCGGCTCCCTCACGGTCGCGGCTCTGTAACCCAAATGAATTTACTGAGCCGCGCGCGTAAGCAAGCGGTCGTTTCGGACTCGCGAGACGGGACGTCAGCGAGTCGCGGCGCGCGGGAATGCGCGGTCTAGCGCCAGGTTCAATTGCAACACGTTCACACGCGGTTCGCCCATAAACCCAAGAGTGCGACTCTTGCTAGCTTCGGCGATCAACGGTTCCAGTTTCGCTGCGTCAACTCGACGCGCTGAAGCTACACGATCGATCTGAGCGGCCGCCGAAGCCGGACTGATGTCCGGATCGAGCCCGCTGCCGGAAGCAGTAAGCAGGTCAGCCGGCACGGGTCCGGTAAAGTGCGGATTGTCTTTGCGGAATTGCGCGACGTCCGCCTTCACGCGGTCGGCCAGCTTCTGATTCGTCGGCCCCAGGTTCGAGCCGGTCGAAGCTGTGCCGTCATAACCGTTACCGGCAGCCGAAGGACGCGAGTGGAAATACTCCGGTTTGGTAAAGGTTTGGCCGATCAACCGCGAGCCAACCACTTTACCGCCGCTGGTAATCAGCGACCCGTTGGCCTGATGAGGAAAGATCACCTGAGTGACGCCGGTGATCGCCAGAGGGTAGATGATACCGGTAAGCACAGTAAAGAACAGAGTAATTCGAACCGCGGGTCCAATTTGATTCCACATAGAGTTATGCCAGGTGTAAGAACACAAGCAGCCGGTCGATAATCCAGATGCCGGGGAACGGAACGATAATCCCGCCCACGCCATAGATCAGTAAGTTACGCCGTAAGAGCGCGGCTGCGCCTTGCGGCCGGTACTTGACTCCGCGCAAAGCCAGCGGAACCAGGGCGATGATAATCAAAGCATTGAAGATGACCGCCGCTAAGACCGCGCTCTCGGGATTGTGCAGGCGCATGATATTCAGATGTTCCAGCACCGGGAACGTAGTCAGAAACATGGCCGGGATAATCGCGAAGTACTTGGCGACGTCGTTGGCAATTGAGAAAGTCGTCAGCGCGCCGCGCGTAATCAGGAGCTGCTTGCCGATCGCCACGACTTCGATCAACTTCGTCGGGTTACTATCCAGATCGACCATGTTACCGGCTTCTTTGGCGGCCATGGTTCCCGTGTTCATCGCCAGACCGACATCGGCTTGAGCCAGTGCCGGAGCGTCATTCGTGCCGTCACCCGTCATCGCCACCAGCCGGCCTTCGCTCTGTTCGCGGCGGATATATTCGAGCTTGTCTTTGGGCGTGGCTTGGGCGAGGAAATCGTCAACCCCGGCTTCGGAGGCGATCGCCGCGGCGGTCAACGGATTGTCTCCCGTGATCATTACCGACCGGATGCCCATGGCGCGAAGCTGCCCGATCCGTTCCTTCATGCCGCCCTTCACGATATCCTTCAAATGCACGATGCCGAGAAGTCGACGCCCGTCAGCCACGGCGAGGGGCGTGCCTCCGGTTCGCGAGATCCGGTCGGCGGACTCACGGAACTCGTCGGGAGCCACCCCGCCCAGCTCGGTGACGAACCGCATGATCGCTTCGGTAGCGCCTTTGCGCAGTTGCCGGCCATCGATGTCCACGCCGCTCATCCGGGTGTAGGCCGAGAAAGGAATAAAGCGCGCGTCGTGTTCGGATACTTCACGGCCCCGCAGTCCATGTTTTTCCTTAGCGAGGACCACTATCGAACGGCCTTCCGGCGTCTCATCGGCCAGACTCGAAAGCTGGGCGGCATCGGCCAGTTCGGGTTCGGTAATCCCCGGCGCGGGAAGGAATTCTACCGCTTGGCGATTGCCTAGAGTGATTGTCCCGGTCTTATCGAGTAAGAGAGTATTCACGTCGCCCGAGGCTTCTACCGCCTTTCCGCTCATCGCCAGCACGTTGTGCTGCATCACGCGGTCCATTCCGGCGATACCAATGGCGGAAAGCAATCCGCCAATGGTCGTAGGAATCAGGCAGACCAGTAACGCGGTAAGTACAGCGATCGAAGGGACCGCACCGGCATGTTGCGCCGCCACGCTGTAAGCGGCGAAAGGTTGCAAAGTAACAACGGCGAGTAAGAAGATCAGAGTAAGTCCGGCAATCAGGATATTCAGGGCGATCTCGTTCGGTGTCTTCTGCCGTTCCGCTCCCTCCACTAATGCAATCATCCGATCCAGGAAGGTTTCGCCGGGATTGGAGGTGATCTTGATCTGCACCTGGTCGGAGAGCACCTTCGTGCCGCCGGTAACTGCACTACGGTCGCCGCCCGATTCGCGGATCACCGGAGCGCTCTCGCCCGTAATAACGGATTCGTCGACGGTCGCGATACCTTCGATGACTTCACCGTCACCCGGAATAATGTCATTGGTTTCGCAGACCACAACGTCTCCCGCGCGAAGCATGGAAGACGGAACATCTTCAAGCTTGCCGGATGAAGTCATCCGGTGCGCGATGGAATCGCTCTTGGTTTTGCGCAGCGTCTCGGCTTGCGCTTTACCGCGAGCTTCGGCCATGGCTTCGGCGAAGTTAGCGAATAGAACGGTAAACCAGAGCCAGAGAGCGATCTGAAAACTAAATCCGGTGTGTCCGGCGCCGCTCGCAAGATCGCGAACCAGGAAGACGGTGGTGAGCGCGGCGCCTACTTCCACCACAAACATCACGGGGTTTTTCCAGAGCGTGCCCGGATTCAGTTTTACGAACGATTCGCGCGTGGCGCTGCGCAGAATGGCGCGGTCGAACAGCGGGCGCGCGCGGAGCAGCTTCTTCGGAATCAGACTCCCGGTGTCGGGCGCCGGAGAGCTTGAGGGCTGCGAATCGGGCGTCATCGTCGATGGAGTATCGGTAACAGTGCTCATCGAATCAGCTCCAGAACCCGCCGAACGGCAGGGAGGCGAATAACTTCCCGCTTTCCAGCAGGAAATGTTCTACGATCGGGCCCAGCGCCAGCGCGGGAAAGTAAGTCAGCGCTCCGACAATGACGACCACTCCCGCCAGTAGGCCGACAAACAGCGGCCCATGCGTGGGAAATGTGCCCGCGGTACTGGCGATCCGCTTCTTGGCCGCCAGACTCCCGGCCGCCGCTAACAGCGGAATGATAAAAAGAAACCGGCCAATCAGCATATCGAGACCGAGAGTCAGGTTGTACCATGGCGTGTTGGTATTGATGCCCGCGAACGCGCTGCCATTGTTCCCGGCGCCGCTGGCGAAGGCATAGAGGATTTCGGAGAAGCCGTGCGGTCCGTTGTTCGTCAGATTCGCGATGGCTGCACCGGCCGGGTTCCAGTAACCGTTCTTCGAGAAACCGATTACGGAACTTAGCCCGGCAAAGATGAGTATGCTTGCCGCTGTAGCGATGAGCGCCAGCATCGCCATCTTGACTTCCTTCTGTTCGATCTTCTTGCCGATGTATTCCGGGGTTCGTCCGACCATCAGGCCGGCGATAAACACGGCGACGATGGCGAAGAGCAACATCCCGTATAGACCGGCGCCCACACCTCCGAAGATAACTTCGCCGGTTTCAATGTTGAACAGCGGCACCAGGCCGGCTAGCGGCGTCAAGCTATCGTGGGCGTTATTCACCGCGCCGCAGCTCGCGTCGGTAGTCACCGTTGTAAAGAGGGCGGAAGTAGCGATCCCGAACCGTACTTCCTTACCTTCCATGTTTCCGCCGGCCTGTCCCGCAGTGGCGGCGCTTTCCAACCCAAGATTAGTCAGTATCGGATTGCCGTGCTGTTCCGCGGGATAACAGACAAACACTCCGATCAGAAACAGTAAACTCATCGTGGCGAAAAGCGCCCAGCCCTGGCGCGTGTCCTTGACCATTCGTCCGAACAAATAAGTCAACCCCGCCGGGATCGAGAAGATCATCACCAGCTGAATGAAATTCGTAAAGGGCGTGGGATTCTCGAAGGGATGGGCGGAGTTTGCGCCGAAGAAGCCGCCGCCGTTCGTACCCACCATCTTGATCGCTTCCTGGGAAGCTACGGGCCCCATCGGAATTACCTGTTTCACGCCCTCGAGCGTGGTGACAACGTCGTTCGGCTTCAAGTTTTGAATCACGCCCTGCGAGCAAAGGAATAGGGCGCCAATGATCGATAACGGCAGGAGAACGTAGACCGTGCCCCGAGTTAGATCGACCCAGAAGTTACCGATGGTCTTGGTCTGTTGGCGCGAAAATCCGCGAACCAGAGCAACCGCGACAGCCATACCCGCCGCGCCGGAGCAGAAATTCTGGACAGTCAGTGCGGCCATCTGCACGAAGTAACTTAGAGTCGACTCGCCGCTATAAGATTGCCAGTTCGTATTCGTGACGAAACTAACCGCTGTGTTGAAAGCCAGGTCAGGCGCCATGACCGGCGTCCCGAAGTTCTGCGGATTCAATGGCAGGTACGCCTGAAGACGTTGGATCACATAGACGAATAAAAAGCTGATCGCACTGAACGCAATGAGTGAGATGGAGTAGCGCGTCCAGTGCTGCTCCTCGTCTTCGCGGATCCCGCTTGATTTGTAAGTCACCGTTTCCAGCCACCGCAGCGCGGGATGAAGGAATGTACGCCGTCCGTCATAAACCGCGACCAGGAACAGGCCCATCGGTTTAGTAATGGCTACAATCACGCCGAAGTAGATGAGGATTTCAATGATGCCTGAGGCTGTCATATTTGGGCTCCCTCGCTAGAACCGCTCAGCGCGCAAAAGGGCGTAGATCAGGTAAGCGAAAAGGAACAACGATGTGATACCGGCGATTATGTAGTCCATATCGATTTAAGATGGCGATTTACAGACGCTCGCACGCGCGAGTAAAGGCCCAGCATCCAAAGAAAAACAGGAGCGCGACGATCACGTAGAAGATATCGAGCATAGGCCTAACTCAACCCTAGCAGTCTAAATGTGATAATCGCGGGAAAGCCGCGTAAGAATTTTATAAAGAGGGGGGCGAAAAACGGTATCCAACCCACGGCTCGGTTAGCAGATACTGCGGTTTAGCCGGATCCGGCTCGATCTTGCGCCGCAGCTGTTTCATGAACACGCGCAGATACTCCACCTCGTCGCCGTATTCCGGCCCCCAAACTCGCTGCAGGAGTTCCCGATGCGGAATGGCGCGGTTGGGGTGGCTGATCAGATATTGCAGCAGATCGAATTCTTTGGGCGTCAGGTGCTGGGCGTCGCCGTCACGGGTAACGGTTCGCCGTTCGAAGTCGATCCGGACATCTCCGAGGTCGACTTGTTTGGGGGCGCCGGTCTGAGGCTCCAGAGTCCGGCGCAGCGCAGATCGTATGCGCGCCAGCAGCTCGGGCGTGCTGAACGGCTTGGTGACGTAGCCGTCCGCCCCCGCATCCAGGGCGGCGATCTTTTCGCCCTCGCTGTCACGCACCGTGAGCATCAGGATCGCGCAATCGCTCACTGCGCGAATGGCGCTGCACGTGGCGATTCCACCCATACCCGGCATGTTCACGTCGAGCAGAACTAAGTCGAAGCGATCCGTCCGGAGCAGCTCCAGAGCATCTTCGCCGTTGCGGGCTTCGGTGACCTCGTAGCCTTCGTCGGCCAGAGTTATGCGCAGCACGCGGCGGATCTGCGGTTCGTCGTCTACCAGCAGCACGCGGCCGGTACTCACGAATCTGCTCCGGCCTTCGCGGCCACTGGAAGCATAATGGAAAACCGCGCGCCTTCGCCCGGCCGGCTCTCCACCCACACATGGCCGCCATGCGCCTTCACGATCTCGCGCACGATATGCAGGCCGATACCCGTACCGGGTGTCTCCGGGCTGGTGCTTGGCGCTCGATGGAACTTATCGAAAATACGCCCCTGCTCCGCTTCCGGTATTCCGGGACCTGAGTCGATGACTTGCAGAATTGCGCCGCCGTCATCCTGACAAACCGACACCTCGATGGGAGCGCCGGTCGCGGAGTATTTCGCGGCATTATCCAGCAGATGACGAACGGCGAGTTCGATCAGGTCCGCGTCGGCTGCGATCAGGATATCTCCCGGCGGAACGGAAACCGACACGGAATGGCCATTGAGCGTCTGGCGGGCGCGACCCACGGCCGCTTCGACCAGTTCCGAAGCCGGAGTTACGGAGCGGTTGAGTTGGACCTTGCCGCTCTCGATGCGCGCCATTTGAATGGCTTCGGTGACCAGCCGGTCGAGCCGGTCGGACTCCTCACTGATGATTTCGCCGAGATCGTGGACCCGGTTTGCGCTGAGATTCGGCGCGGACGCCAGACTCGTCGACGCCGCCTTGATGGACGTTAACGGTGTCTTGAATTCATGCGCGATCGCGTCGAGCAAGGTGGATTTCAAAGCTTCGCCCCGCAGCTCCGCATCGCGCGCGTTGGCTTCTTCCTGAACACGGTACCTTTCCAGAGTAATGGCGACCAGGTTGGAAAGCGATTCGAGCGCGGTCGACGAGATGCGCGCCGGAAACAGCGCGAGGCTCCCGATCGGCTGGCCTCCCAGGCGAATGGCGAAGATCAGCGACCCGCCTTCGCCGTCGTTTCTCGACATTCCGCTGACGGCCGCTTCCCGTAGCTGCGGATCGAGCCGGCTCAATGCGGGATTGTCCCAACCGGTTGCGTAAAGTTGCCCCGTGCGCGCATCGAAGAAGCCCGCTCCGCTAAAACCGAAGATTCGAACCAGTTCGTAAGGAATGCGCTTCGCCATTAGCTCGTTCGGTTCGGCGAGAAGAATGGAACGGCTCAATGAATAAAGGAGCTCCATTTCGGCCTGGCGTTGCTGGGCCGCGGAAGTTTGTTCCCGCGCGCGGGCAGCCAGCCGGCTACCGATCAAAGCCGTGGCGAGCAGCGCGATCAGCGCCACCCAGTTCTGCGGATCGGCTACGACGAACGTGAAGATGGGCGGCAGGAAAAAAAAGTTGAAACCTACCGTGGCGACGATAGACGCGACCACCGCTTCGAGCGTGCCCGCATATGTGGCGATAATCAGGACCGTCACCAGGTATGTAAATCCGGCGGTGGACGGATTCGCGCGAAGAACCTTAAGATCGATCAGCGTGACGACCGCAAGGAGTAAGATCGCGCCGGCGATTCTCAAGAGCGTCCCCGCGTCGACTCGAGGGTTGACACGGGGCGGAACGCGCCGGACCGACATGGGAACCATTCGCCTCCTAGTCTAAGGCGAGACGATTTACAATTGCGGGAGGATGACGGATCCGCCGCACGCGGGAACCGTCGCTTCGCCCGAGATGCCTCAGACTGAGCCGGAGCGAAACGACGGTTCCCGCACACAGCGATGCTGGCATGGCAAGTGCTCGAAATCTGATAGGGAGGGCTGTAAATTGCGATACAATTCTTTGCCTCTCGCGCTCGTAAGCGCCGTAGTGCTGTTATGCGGCGGTTGCGCGACCAAGAAGTATGTGAAGAACACAGTCGATCCGGTGTCGAACCGCGTCGATCAGGTAGCGAATCAGACCAATCAGCAGGGACAAACGCTCGAAGCCACGCGCCGCGACGTCGAACACAATGAGCAGGAGATCAGCGCAACGAAGGAAACGGCCCGCGGCGCGGACGCACGTGCCGGCGATGCTTTGGCTGCGGCGAGTACTGCCGGCGCGAAGGCCGATCGCAACGCGCGCGACTTAAGCGAACTTCGAAACACGGTCGCCAATCTGGAAGACTACAAACCGGCCAGCATGGTTGAGGTGCCGTTTGGTTTTGGTAAGTACTCGTTAACTCCGGTCGCCAAACGCGAGCTGGATAACCTGGCCCAGAGCAAAGACCAGTGGAAGCGTTATTTTATCGCGGTGGAGGGTTTCACCGATCGCACCGGCTCGGATGCCTATAACGACGCGCTCAGCCGTCGGCGCGCGGAAAAAGTAACGCAGTATCTGATCGCGAAGTACGACATCCCGATCTTCCGCATCCATATGATCGGCATGGGTAAGTCCCAATCCGAACAAGACCGCGGACGGGCCGCGGGCGCCAAAGCTCGCCGGGTTGAGGTAACCGTGTACAGCGCGGATGCGGCGCTGGCGACCACTGCCGCCACACCGAATCCGGCGTCACCCCCTCAGTCAACCCCGCAGTAAACCGACCTCTGCGGGTTCGGAAACGCGTGAGACCGGCGTCAATCGGAGATCCTTCGCCACCTCGGTAATCATCCCCGGGGTGACGGTGTGGCTGCTGCCGGCGAACGCGCTAAGCAGCGCGTTGTCGCACACCAGGTTAATCAGCCGTGGAATACCGCCTGTATAACCGTGAATCTGCGCGATCACCTGCGGCGAGAAGATGCGCTGTTCCGGCAGACCCGAGTGCGCGAGCCGGTAGCCGATATACGAGAGGGTCTCTTCCAGAGTGAGCGCGTTCAAACTGCAGCGCAGGGCGATGCGCTGTTTCAGTTGGCGGAACTTGGGCGCGTCCAGTTTGGCATCCAGCTCGGGCTGGCCGGCCAGGATGATCTGCAGCAGTTTTCCATGCCGGTTTTCCAGGTTTCCCAGCAAGCGCACTTCTTCCAGCACGTCCCATTCGAGATTGTGCGCTTCATCGATAATGAGAGCGGTGGTATTCCCGGATCGCGCGCGCTCCAGCAGCATGTTGTTGAGCGCAAACAGAACCTCGGTCTTCGTGAATTTGGTTCCCGGCAGCGCGAAATCGTACGCGACCATTTCAAAAAACTCAGCCCGCGAAATTTGGGAATTGAAGAGAAATGCGAACGCGATATTGTGGCCGGCTAAGTGGTCGCGGAGGCATTCGAGCAGCGTTGTCTTGCCGGTTCCGACCTCGCCGGTGAGCGCGATGAACCCCTTCCGGCTCTGCACGCCGTAAATCAAATTGGCCAGCGCTTCTTCGTGCTGCGGGCTGCGAAAAAGGAAGCTCGGGTCCGGGCTGAGGTTGAACGGGTTCTCGCGCAACCCAAAGAAAGGGTTATACATAGCAGCCAGAGGCTATCGTAGCATCCGTAGCACGTTAGCGGCCCTATTCAGCTCGCGGAAGGGTATACAGCGGCTGGCGCGTTACCATGAAGGACTAAATCGAATGGTTCGCGACGGAGTCTACTACGCGGCGGGGTTCACATTAGCGGCCGCCGTGATCGCCTGGCTCACGAACCCGTGGCTAGCGCTTCCGCTCTTCATCGTCGGCGCGTTTTGCGCATGGTTCTTCCGGGACCCGGAGCGTATGATTCCGGCCGGGCCGGTCGCCGTGTCGCCCGCGGATGGAAGAGTCGTATCGGTGGTCGAAGAAGCGCCCGGCATCACCCGCATCAGCATTTTCCTGAATATCTTTGACGTACACGTGAACCGCGCGCCCATCTCCGGAATCATCTCGTCGGTCAACTATCAGAAGGGCATGTTTCTGGCCGCGAGCCGTACCGCGGCTTCGGTCCGGAACGAGCAGAATCAAGTGACCATTCAAACCGAGGACACGCAGGTCGTCTTCAAACAGATTGCCGGACTGATCGCGCGGCGCATCGTTTTCACCAAGCAGCCCGGCGATTACGTAAGCCTCGGCGAGCGCGTGGGGATGATCCGGTTCGGTTCGCGGGCGGACGTGCTCTTCGGTCCGGAATGGCACGTCGAGGTGCGCGAGGGAATGCGCGTGCTGGCGGGTTCCAGCGTGCTGGCGCGGCGTGCGGGCACCCCTGAGCCGCTCGAAGTGCGGACGGTCGCGCTGGAGGAATCGGTGTTGTGTCCGACGTAGAACCGCGGCCGCGCCGCAAGCCGACGCGCGTCGCCTACGCCTTGCCCACCGCGTTCACGGCGGGCAATATCTTCCTCGGATTTCTGGCCATGCTGCACTCGATTCAGGGCGCCCAGGCGATCGGACATCCGGATGCCGCAGCCGCGAGCTTCGCCTTCGCCGCGCAGATGATCGGCCTCGCGATCCTGCTGGACGGGCTCGACGGACGGATCGCGCGCTTAACCAACACGACCAGCGACTTCGGGCGCGAGATGGACTCGCTTTCCGATGTCATCAGTTTCGGACTGGCGCCCGCCCTGCTGGCTTATACCTGGGGCTCGCAGTTCATCGGCGGTGAAATGCCGCTCTTGAGCGATCAACTGTCGCGCGCGGCGAAGTTGATCACGTTCCTCTTTCTGTTGTGCGGTTCAGCGCGTCTGGCGCGCTTCAACGTAACGAAGAATCCGATGCCCAAGAATCCCGGCCGCCCGAATCGCAAATATTTCGTGGGTTTGCCGATTCCGGCGGCGGCGGGTCTGATCGCGGCAACCGTGTTTGCGGCGGACGGTTATCCGATCACGTGGATGACGCTCAGCATCGTCTGGCTGCTGCTGCTGGTTCTACTTTCCTGGTTAATGATTTCGCCCTGGCGTTACTACGCCTTCAAAGACAATGCCTTCTTGCGCCCGCGCTCACCCTTGACGATCGTGCTGATTGGCGCGCTGATCATTATGATTTTCCTTTGGCGTCAGCCGGTGCTGCTGCTGATGGCAAGCACCTATACGGCGAGCGGCGTGTTGCTGCGCATCGGCGGCATCATCCGGCGGCGTTCGCGGCGGGCGCACAATCCCCCTCCGGCGTTGGAGCAATCGGTTGGCTGACCTGATGGCGCTGGTTGGGAGCGAAACCTTGCTGGGCCGCGAGCTTCGCGATTATCTGGCTGGATATTCCCTAGGTGCCGACCTGCGCCTGATCGCGTCCGAAAACGAAGCCGGCGGCGTGCTTTCGGAACACGCCGGAGAACCGGCTTTCGTCTCCCAGCTGAACGCCGGCTCTCTGATTGACACGGATTTGATCGTGCTGGCGGGCTCTCCCGAATCGTCTCGGAAAGCGCTCGAACTTGCGCCGAAGCAAGCGCTGATCGATCTGACTTACGGGTTGGAAGACGATCCGCGCTCACGCTTGCGCGCGCCGTTGGTCGAGCCGCACGATTTCCGCGTGCCGCCCGATGCCATTCACTCGATCGCGCATCCGGCGGCGGTCGCGCTAGCGATGCTGCTTGGATGCGTTGTGTTGCGCTACAAGGTGTCCTGCTGGATCGCTCACGTTTTCGAACCGGCCAGCGAGCGCGGGGCATCCGGCGTGGAAGAGTTGCAGGGCCAGGCGGTGAGCTTGCTCTCTTTCAAGCCCATGCCCAAGAAGATTTTCGATGCGCAGCTGGCGTTCAGCATGCTGGCCGCGCTCGGTGAAGAAGCAGCGCTGAAGCTGGATGACGTGGAGACGCGCGTCGAGCGCCACCTTGCGACTTTGCTGGAGCGTTCGGGCGATGGGCCCATGCCCTCGCTGCGGCTGGTGCAAGCCCCGGTTTTCCATGGCTATAGCTTTTCCATCTGGATGCAATTCGACGCCGACGCGCCGGATATCGATCAGATCGAGACTCTTCTGGCAACCGAAAACATCGAGGTGCGCGGCAACGGTGCCGAGCCGCCGAACAACATAGGAATGGCGGGGCAAAATGGAGTTTCGGTCGGGGCCATCACTCGCGATCGCAACAACGCCCGCGCGGTTTGGATCTGGGCGGTGGCGGATAA
>NZ_CAJCHS010000187.1 GCF_903970205.1 Nevskia soli
GTGCTCCCTTAGTGTTTAAACTCAGCCGTAAACGAATTCGGCACGCGCTTCGAAAATCAGCGAAGATGAGAGTACATGGTACTGATAAAGCAAGTACCGGAGGCTCACGCGTTTCTGCGCAAAGCGACGAGCCGGCTGCACAAGCGGGTCGATTGTGGATCGGTGCTTACCTCCCTGACAATTCCCGGCGTTACCCGGGACCTCTACCGCACGGCGATGCTCGCCCTCCGGCTGGCCTACCAGGAGATCGACTCGGCGCTCATACAGGCAGGCACAGCCTGTCCCGGGAGTTTGTCGGCGTATACACCACGCGTCCCCGCCATCGACCGCGATCTGGCTGCAATGGATGCAAGTCCCGATCGTTCGCGATCGGAGCCCGGACGAGTCCCGTTGCCATCGCCCAAAACCCAGGCGGCTTATCTTGGGATGCGATACGTTGTGGAGGGTGCGCAACTCGGCGGCCGCATCATCTACAGTCGCCTTTATCTTGCGTTCGGCGCCGAACTGAACCGATTCGGATCTTTCTGGATACCCGGCGCGATCCCGCAAAGCAGTTGGCCGGATCTGCTGCGAAGCCTGGCCTTGCTCGTAACCCGCGAGTCTTTGGCCGATGCCGCCCGAGCCTCGCGCGCGACGTTTCGCCAAATGGAGATGCATCTGGCGGTAGCCGGACAGGCGGGACAGCGTGACTAACGCCCCGTTCGGAGACTGTAAGAATGCGCCTCTTCAGCACCTCGGCGACGTGCAGTCGAACGGGGTACTCGTTGCCATCGACTTAGACAGCAATCTCATCGAATACTGCTCGGCGAATTCCGCCGCCTTGCTTGGGATCGAACCTGAGGGGTTGCTGGGTCGAACGGCCGCCTCGTGGCTCTCCGTGGCATGGCCGCGCCTGCGGGCCCTCGCCGACCGGGAAGGCAAACCGGAGTGGTGCGAGTTTGCGGGCGTTGATCCGTTGGTTGTCATTGGGCACCGGCAAGGCGCGCACCGGATCCTTGAATTTGAACGCGCCGTCGCTCTCCATACCCGTTGGTGGAACCATTCGGCGCGCACCCGGTTCGTGGAACAACTGACATCCGCACGCACAACGGAACGCTGCCGCGAACTCCTCGTCGACTGGGTCTATGAGCGCTCCGGATACGATCGCGTCATGATGTATCGGTTCCTGCCCGGCTGGGATGGCGAAGTGGCCCACGAGCGCTGCCGTCCGGGTGTCGAAGGTTATCTGGGTCTCCGGTTTCCCCCATCGGATATACCGCCCAATGCGCGGCAGTTGATGACCTTGAACTGGCAGCGCAGCATCGTCGACGTGGATACCGTCGCATCGCCGATTCTGAAATGGAACGCGGACGGATCGCCGCTCGACCTGACTTACTCGGCCCTTCGCTCCGCGCATCCGGTTCACATTCAGTACCTGAAGAACATGGGCGTGCAGGCATCTCTGACCCTGTCGATCGTGGTGGACGGGAAACTGTGGGGACTGATCGCATGCCATCACCTGGCATCCAGAGATTTGCCGATTGAAGACCGTTTGGCGTTTGAGGAAATGGCGCGGCTGGTTTCGCTGCACGTGACCAATCTGCAGGCAATGTCCGAACAGCGCCTGCAGTCGGGAATGCGCCAGCAACTATCGCGGCTCCAGGGCGCGATCGGCGGAGCCGAGGACGAACCGAAGGTCGCGCTCACCCAGAATCTCGGAATGATCCGCGAAATTTTTCGCGCAGGGGGCGCATGGCTGCGCTTTGAAGGGAAGGATTTCTTCGCCGGTTTGATTCCGGAGAAGAATTCGCTGGCGCCGCTGCGGGATTTTGTCGACCGGTTCCCCCGGGAAACGGTCAGCCATTTCGACTCGTTGCCGGAAGCGCTTCAACCCTATCGAGCCCTGTCGGTCAACGCCAGCGGCGTGCTTTTCATCCCCTTGGGCAGCACCGATTTTATTGCCGTGGTGCGCCCCGAGTTCATTCAAACCGTGAACTGGGCCGGAAAACCGGAGGCCCAGGAAGACAATCCGGAGCGTCCGGCGCGACCCATGACTCCCCGCAATTCGTTCGCCGTCTGGTCGGAACGAGTGAGAAACACTTCCGAAAAGTGGACTGAAACCGAAATTGAGTTCGCTGAAAAGATGCGCGTTGACCTGCAGTTGTTTCTCAGCACCGCCCGGCTGGAGCGAGTCGCTTTGCACGATCCGCTTACGGGCATCGGAAACCGGCTGCTGTTCGAGAGGCGTTTGCACCAGGAAGTCCGCAATTCGGCTATCACAAACAACCCGTTCGCGGTGTACCTGATCGACCTCGATAGATTCAAGCAGGTTAACGATACACTCGGACACCTGGCCGGCGACCAGGTGCTGATCGAGGTTGCGAAACGTTTGGTCGGCGCCATCCGGCTGGGCGACACTGCCGCTCGTTTCGGCGGAGACGAGTTTGCGATTCTGCAGCCAAGTCTCCAGAACCGCGGCAGCGCTTCCGCGGTCGCCGAAAGGATTGTAGAGTCGCTCTCCCGGAGCTATTGGATTGGCGGACAGATGGTCGAAATCGGCGCCAGCGTCGGGGTGGCCATTTGCCCTTCGGATACGGTCGAGGAAGGCGAGTTGGTGGAGTTCGCCGATCTCGCGCTTTACCAGGTGAAGCGCGCCGGCAGGAACGCCTTCTCTTTCTACGACCCCGCCATGCGCGCCGCCGAATCGCGCAGCACGAGTGGCGAACTCATGATGAAGGCGATGCGAGAGGACGAGTTCCGGCTCGACTACCAGCCCATAGTGGATGCGCGCAGCGGGGAATTGCGAAAGCTCGAAGCCTTTCTGCGCTGGCGCCCGCCCGGAGGAACCGAACTGGCGGCCCGCGAAATCATACCCCTGGTGGAACAAAAGCGCCTCGGACCGGCGGTTGGCGAATGGGTAATGGACGCGGTTTTCCGGCAGTACCAACAGTGGCTCAGAGAGGGCCTCTCGCCGGTGCCCGTCTCCATGAATGTGGGAACCGCCGAGTTTGCGACTCAGGATCTGCTGGGTCAGATTGAGCTACTGGGCGCCCGCTACGCCACGGGCTGGCAATGGCTTCGGCTGGACATCAAGGAAGAGGCCCTCATCCGTGATTTGGCACATGCCGTCCGCAAGCTCACCAAGCTCTGTGAAGCGGGCGTCGGCACGAATCTCGATAACTTCCGTTTCGTCGCCCTCGGACACCTGACGCAACTTCCATTCCGGGGGATCAAGCTGGAAGCGCAGCTACTCGAAAACAAAAACAGCCAGCAGCATTTCAATGCGCTTTTCAAGGTGGTTCAGAGTATCGCCCAAGTCTTCAGCGCTCAATTAACGGTGACCAAAGTGGAAACCCGCGAGATGCGAGAGATGTTTCGGAACGAGCACATCGATTTGCTTCAGGGTTACGCGATCGCACCACCTGCGACCGCCGCCCAAGCGACGGAATGGCTACGCAAACCCGAGCAGTTCGCCTCGTCTGGGTACGCTTTGTCGTAACTCGGGGCGTTCTTCCTTCGCGCCGGCTTCGCCGCATCGCATATAGTCGGAATTACCGTTTTCATGAGCCACAGCATCGATAACCACACCATCTATAAAACGACAACCACACTTTTACTGACCGCGCTCGCTGCGTCGGAGCTCTTCGGACAGCCGCCGGCCACCTTGCAAGCGGACTTGAATCGCACCAAAGCGCCGGTGAGCCCTACCCTGTACGGTCTGATGACGGAGGAGATCAACTATTCCTACGACGGCGGTTTGTATGCCGAGCTGATCCGGAACCGGACGTTCCGAGCGGATTGGAGCGGCATTCTCAACTGGTTCCTGATCGAGAACGGGACGTCCTCGGCGAAGGTAAGCATCGATTTCCAGGAAGGTCCATCCAAAGCGCTATCGAGCAGCGCAAGACTGGAGGTCGTCAAAGCCGACGCGCAAAGCCCGGCAGGTCTGCTCAACGAGGGCTACTGGGGGTTTGCCGTGCGTCCGAACACGCGGTACACCGGTTCGCTGTTCGCAAAAACCGCCGCGCCGGGCGCGCTGCCGGTGAAGGTCGCGCTCGTGGCGGATCAATCCGGCGCGGTCCTCGCTAGTGCGGATGTTCCGGTAAGTGGAGCTGCCTGGAAGGAGTACAAATTCGAGATGCAGTCCGGCAGCGTCGCGGCGTCCTCCGCGAACCACCTGGAGATTACCGTCGACAGGGCCGCTACTTTATGGCTCCAACTCGTTTCCCTGTTTCCGCCGACATACCATGCCAGGCCGAATGGAAATCGCATCGATCTAATGGAAAAGCTGGCGGCGATGCATCCCTCGTTCCTCCGCTTTCCCGGAGGCAATTATCTGGAGGGTGGCAACATCGCCACCCGGTTCGATTGGAAGAAAATGATCGGGCCGCTGGTCGATCGCCCGACGCACCCCTCCACGTGGAGCTATCACTCCTCCGACGGCATGGGTCTGCTGGAATTCCTCCTCTGGTGCGAGGACCTGCACATGGACCCCGTGCTTGCGGTTTACGCGGGTTATTCGCTAGGGGGACAAGTGGTGAAGCCGGGTCCGGACCTGGATCCTTTTGTCAAGGACGCGCTCGATGAGATCGAGTACGTGACCGGCCAAGCTAGCACGAAGGGGGGTGCCTTGCGCGCCCGCGATGGCCATCCCGCTCCTTTCAAATTGCACTACGTGGAAGTAGGGAACGAAGACAACTTTGATAAGTCCAAGTCCTACGATGGCCGCTACGCTCAGTTCTTTCAAGCAATCAAGGCGCAGTACCCGGACCTGCAGGTAATTGCCACCATGCCGGTAACGGGCGTGCGTCCCGATGTTGTCGACGACCACTACTACAAGCGCGAGCAGGGCATGTTTGACTTAGTCAGGCAGTACGACAACACCGACCGGAAAGGACCCAAAATCTTCGTGGGAGAGTGGGCGACAAGGGAAGGAACCCCGACCCCGAACATGGGCGCGGCTCTGGGCGATGCAGCCTTCATGACGGGGCTCGAACGGAACAGCGATGTGGTTGTTATGGCTTCCTATGCGCCGTTATTGGTCAACGTGAACCCCGGCGGCATGCAGTGGAGCACGGATCTGATCGGTTACGATGCTCTCGATAGCTATGGATCGCCCGCCTACTACGCCCAGGTGATGTTCTCGTCATGCCTGGGAGATCACACGGTGGAGTCTGGTCTGTCCGGGGGCGGGGACAAGGTCTTCTACTCCGTCACGGCATCTGCGAATTCGAAGGTTTGCCTCAAGTTGGTCAACGCCGCCTCAACCGACCAGCCGATCGCCATCACGTTGAGCGGTCTCGGTGGTGGAACACATCCCGCCCTCCTAAGTAGTTTGAAGGCGAATACGAACTGGGCGACCAACACGATAACCCACCCGGACCAAATCGTGCCGGTCCGGTCGAACGTGGCTGTCCAAGGCGAGCGCCTCGAACACGTGCTGCCGGCGCGTTCGATTCAAGTCTTAGAAATCGATCGATAATACTTCAATGGTCCACAGGAGAATTCTTCTCGCCGTGGTAGCGGCGTGCCTCGCGGCTGGAGTTAGTCAGGCCGCCGCGACGGAGTCCTGCGCCAGTCTCGCCGATCTCCAGATCGATCACGTCGAGATCACGAAGGCAAACCGCGTTTCCAGCACAGGCAGCCATAACGGGCCCTTGCCGCCGCACTGCCGCGTAGACGGCGTGATCAACCGGCGCAAAGGCGTCGACGGCGAAGAGTTCGGTATCGGCTTCGCGCTGGCTCTTCCTGAACCGGAAGTCTGGAATGGTGACTTCATGATGCAGGGAGGCGGCGGCGGAAACGGTTTCATCGGAGAACCGATCGGGGCAGCGTATGCCGGCGGTAAGCCTGCCTTGGTCCGCGGCTTCGCAGTGGCGAGCACGGACACAGGCCACAAGTCGAAATCGGGTGCGTTCGATTTCTCATTCATGCGGGATCAGCAGGCGTACCTCGATTTCGCGTTTCTCGCCAACGCTGAGGTGGCCGGGGTGGCGAAGCGGATCATCGCACAGTACTACGCGAAGCCCGCGGCTTACTCTTACTTCGTGGGCTGCTCGACCGGCGGTCGCGAAGGGATGATCCTGTCGCAGCGTTATCCCACGGTGTTCAACGGCATTGTCTCCGGCGATCCGGCCATGCGCACCGGCCTGTCAAATCTCGCCATCGGCAAATGGATTCCCGCGGCGTATAGCCAAGCGGCGCCCAAAGACCCTTCTGGGAAGCCTCTGATCGACAAGCTGCTCACCGATGGCGAGCGCAAGCTCTTCATGAACGCCCTGATGAGCCGGTGCGACGCCAAGGACGGTGTGGCGGATGGCATAATATCGGACCCGATGGGCTGCGATTTCGATCCCGAGGCAGTGGCGTGCAAGAACGGCCAGAGCACCGGCTGCATTGCCCCTGAGAAGGTTGCCGCTATCAAGAAAGCCTTTGCGGGACCGAAGAACTCCTACGGAACCCAGGTGTATCCCGGTTTTCTCTACGACGCGGGCATCGCTGAGACCGGTCAGGTTCCGGGTCTCCTGGCACTCGGCACCGGCGGGATCTTCGGTCCTTATCCAACGACCACGGAGATCGATATCGACAAAGAGGCCCTGCACGCCTCCGACCCGCTGGTCGAGCCGGCGTCAACCAACCTATCCACGTTTTCGGCCAGCGGCGGCAAGCTCCTCTTCTTCCATGGAGACAGTGATCCCTGGTTCTCGCCGCTCGATACGCTCGAATACTATAAGTCCCTTGCGGCGACGAATGGCGGAGCGGACAAGGTCGCCGGATGGAGCCGCATCTTTCTAGTGCCTGGGATGCGCCACTGCGGCGGCGCCCCGGCGCTCGATCAGTTCGATATGCTTGGCGCGGTAGTCGACTGGACCGAGAAAGGCATCGCCCCGGAATCTGTGATCGCAACCGGAAATGCATTTCCCGGCCGCAGTCGGCCATTGTGCGCCTATCCGAAGCACGCGCAGTATACCGGTCACGGCGACACCAACGACGCTCGTAACTTTACGTGTCAATAGCCATGAAATACGGTCTTTTCGCAATCCTCCTTCTATGCTCTTCGATCGCGTTTGCTCTGGACGGTCACCTTGTCATCCACGACCCCTCCACCGTGGTCTCGTGCGACGGTAAACTCTACACCTACGGCACCGGCGGTTCTTCGCTCGTCTCCGACGACGGTTGGACCTGGCGCTCCGGAACCGCGCTTCCCCGACGTGGATTAGCGCCCGACGTGATTCATCTGGGCGATCGTTATTACGTGTATGTTGCCGCGAACATCGGGGCGCAGCCCAAAGCCGCGGTCAACATGATCTGGAGCAAAACTCTGGATCCCAGTTCGCCCGACTATAAGTGGGAAGAGGGCGGGGTTGTGGCATCTTCCGATGGCATCGAAGATTCCAATGCCATCGATCCGGGCGTTTTTCTCGACCCGACGGACGGCAGGCTATGGCTGACTTACGGTTCTTATTTCGGGTACATCCGGCTGGTGGAACTCGATCCTAAGACAGGTAAGCGCGTCAACGATAACGATAAGCCACACGACCTTGCCATCAACTGCGAAGCCTCCGACATGATGTATCACGATGGCTGGTATTACTTGCTGGCCACGCACGGGAGCTGCTGCCGCGGCGCCGACTCGGGCTACAACATCCGCGTCGGCCGCTCGCGAAAAGTCACCGGTCCCTTCCTCGACGCCGACGGAATCGACATGATTCAAGGTGGCGGCAAGTTGTTGATCGGCTCCGGCGGCCGCTTGATCGGGCCGGGTCATTTTGGCCTGCTCGATCTCGGTGACGGCGTTCAGAAATTCTCCTTGCACTGGGAAGCCGACCTGGATCGCGGCGGCGCCAGTGTTCTGGATATTCGCCCGCTGTTATGGAAAGACGGCTGGCCTGTCGCCGGCGAGAATCTGAAAGAGGGCACGTACGCGATTGAATCCGTCCGCACGGGAACAGTATTAGAACTCGCCGTGGAGGGAATGCCGGTGGGCGGTCCCCGCCAAAGGCCCCGGCCCGGGGGAATGTTCGCAGGCACTGGCGTTGCGATTCCGCCGCAGGATGCCGCGCAGGTCTCGGCAAAGTGGCCCCCCGGCAACATCGAGCCCCGCATGGCGAATTACCTGTGCCAGGCTCAGCAGAAGTGGACGGTCACTGCCGTGCCCAACGTCGGCGGCTACCCTGGGTCACCCTATTTCAAGATCGCCATCGCCGGTACGGACCGCGCGCTGGCCGCCACGACGGACGCTGAACTCGTCGTTCTTCCCGCATTCACTGGTGCGCCCGAACAACTGTGGCGGATCGACCAGCTAGCCGACGGCTCCTGGCGCATCAGCCCGAAGTCCGTACCCAATTCGAGCAAGCCGCTGGCTCTTTCTGCCGTTGGCAGCAGCTTCGCGACGCTGTCTGAGTTCGATCCGAAAAGCGATAAGCAGCGCTGGTTGTTCAAAACTCCATGAGATCGCTCCCCAAATACGCTGCCCTTCTGATTCTGGCCGCCGCATCCCGAGCCGCGACTCAAGTTTCCTGGCCTACCTTAACTAAGCCGGCTTCGGCGCAAAGCGCTCCTGACGCGGATGGCTTCATCCAGCGCTGGCTTCTGCTGGAGCCGATCCCCGTCAAAGGCCTCGGCGATGCCGCAGTTCAAGCAGCAGTCCACAAGGAATATTTCCCCGGCCAGTTCACGGTGATTCCGCACGATGCTGACAAGGTAACGGTCGACAACGCCCCACTGACCTGGTACGCCGTGGATACAAAGCTCTACAACGTGAACCTGTACCACTTCGCGCACGCGCTGCGCAAACCGACTTCCGACGTTTTGTTCTGGGCCGTAACTATCGTGAACTGCCCGCGGGAGATGTCCGGCGTGCGGCTGGCTATTGGCTCGAACTCGGCCTCGGTATGGTGGGTGAACGGTCAAGAGGTGATCGGCATTTACGGCGATCGCCAGACGGTTATCGATGACGGCGTTTCCAAGCGCCTCACGCTCCGCAAAGGTCCTAACGTGGTGCGCGCAGCCGTGATCAACGGCGGCGGAGCCACCGATTTCTGCGCACGGTTTCTAGATGCCGCGGATAAACCCCTGAAAGGCTTTACTGTGAGCCTAAGCGAGATCCACGAATGATTCGAATCCAGGCAAGCGTTCTACTCACGCTTCTTTCCGCTGGCCTAACCTGCGTCGCGCAACGGACGCCGATCGAACAGCAGCTGACTTTTACGCCGTACCACGTCAGCGGCATATACGAACTCGGGCAAACGGTCGGCTGGACGGTCACGCCCGGACCAGTCGCGCCGACTTATCGCTACAAGTGGACGATTCGCCGCAACAACGCGGTGGTCCTCAAAGAAGGCAAGCTCGATCTTGCTTCCGGCGATCTTGCATCCAGCAACGCCAAGATCGAAATCGTCGGCGACCAGCCCGAAATGATCTACGTCGCGATTGAGCCCTACGCCGCTCTCGATACACCTGCGTCCGCTACGACTTACATTGGCGGTAACACCGGCCGCAACAACGGGCTCTACGCCGTGGGCGCGGCGGTTGCGCCCGAGAAAATCGGTCTCTCGACGCCGCGGCCCGCTGACTTCGATTCATTCTGGGCGGGCAAACTGAACGCGCAAGAGAAGGTCCCGATCAACCCCGTCCTGACACCGGTTCCGACCGATGTCGCTGGAGTCGAGTTGAACATGTTCGTCCTCGACGCGCTTGGCTCCCATACTCACGGCTATGTCGCGAAGCCCGCCCGGGAAGGCAAGTTCCCTGCCCTGATCCAATTGCAGTACGCGGGCGTCTACGCGTTGAACCCGCACGCCGCCGCGCAGCATGCCGCCGAAGGCTGGCTCGCCATCAACGTCGATTCGCACGACAAGCTGCCGTCGGACCCATCGGGCAACATACCTAAGAACTACCAGACCATCGGCAACACCGATCGCGAGAAATCCTATTTCCTGAACATGTACCTGCGCGACTCGCGGGCGCTGGATTATCTGCTGACGCGGCCCGATTGGGACGGCAGGACGATCGTGCTGACCGGAGGAAGCATGGGCGGCCAACAGAGTCTCGCCCTCGCCGGACTGCGACCTGAGAAAATCACCGCCGCGCTGGTCTGCGTGCCGGCCGGCGCGGATACCAACGCCGATCTTCATGGCCGAAAAGCCGGTTATCCCAACTGGCCGTCCGACAACGCGGAAGCGATGAAAACCGCGCTCTATTTCGACACGGTCAATTTTGCTCCCCACATCCATGCAGCAGTCATGGCGGGCATGGGTTTCATCGACACGACTTCGCCGCCGGCCGGCATCTGGACCGCGCTCAACCAGATCCCCGGCCCCAAAGAACCGCTCCCCATGATCGAATCCGAGCATGACAACCTGACTCCCCAGAAAGGCAGAGCCTGCCCTGCGCGGACCGGAGAAATTCTGGGGGTTCTGGTTAAAGGCGGTGAGTTCAAGCCGAACGGACTCCAGCCGTGATCGGCCGCGATCAGACAAGCCCTGATCGGCTCGGCTTATCCGGGGCTCTCCCTCTGCCAGTAAACCGAATAGCGCTGATCGGCGATTTCATACATGGGCATCAGCCTATATTTCGCGCCTGTGCCCTCCGAAATGAAGCGCAGCTCCGGAGCGGATTCGACCTGAATTGCTCCCATTTTCGGCAGCGGACCGGGCGCCGGAAGATCCTTCGGCTCGGTTCCGCGGCCGTGCACGACCCGCATCGGCCCGTCGGGCGGACCTGCGCCCAGATCGGCAGCCAGAACCAAAGGACCGTAAAGCGCGGCCGCGACGGAATCGTCGCCCGGCAGGGGCTCCTGTCGCAGTTCTATGGGCAAGCTGACGCTGATCGTGTCGCCGTCATGCCAAATCTTCCGGAGCGCCAGATACGATCCCGGATCTGCCATCGCATCAATTACCCGGCCGTTCACCTTCACCGCGGCGTCTTCGGTTGTCCAACCTGGGATGCGCAGATGGATAGCACGCATCTTAGGTCGCGAAGCCGTGATCTTGAGCGTCGTACCCTGTTCGCGCGGGAATCGCGTGACCTGTTCAATCGCTATCCCCTCGTCCTTCCAATCGAGCGTCGACGGAATGAACTGGTTTACGTAGATGCTGCTGCCCCGCCGGAAGTAAATCGTGTCGGCAAGTTTCGCGAACTCTTCGGCACCCGTGCCGGTGCAGCACCAGAACGACTCCTCGGCCGAGTTGTACGCGCGCCAATAGCCCGCGCCGAGCGGGAAGAAGTATTGCTTGAGACCCTGTGAATTCTGCGTCCCGAGCCTGCAATTGAACAGCGTGCGCTCATAGGCATCCATCCACCGCGCCTCGCCGGTCCAGCCAAAGACGATCCGCTGCAGCTTCATCAGGTTGTAAGCGACGCAGCACTCGGCGTTGCTCCAGGCCAGCGTCCCTTTGAGTTGACCCGCAGGCGTCGTCCAGTGCTCATCGAGGCTGGTGTTGCCAATGACGTAATTGCGCGCCGCTTCCACTTCCGCCAGGAAGTACTCCGCAATCTCGCGGTAGCGGCGCTCGCCGGTTATTTCATACATCCGCGCCGCGCCGATGATTTTGGGTACGTTCGTGTTGGCATGCAGGCCCTGCAACTCGTCGCGCCGTGCAGCGAGAGGATCCAGAAAGCCGGGCTGCTCGAACAGTCGCGCCGCTTCGACGTAGCGCTCCTTCTGGGTCGCCGCGGCCAGGTTAACAAGGACTTCGTTCATGCCGCCGTACTCGGTTCGCAGCATCCGCTGGCGCTGATCGACGCTGAAACCCGACATGAACCCCTGCGCCCATTGGCCCATCCCTTCGGCGACTTTCAACGCGTCCGTGTTGCCGGTCAGGAGATACATATCGAGCAGACCGGCCATGATTTTGTGATAGGTGTAAAAAGGCGCCCACACCGGCTTGCCTTCCGCCAGGTGCTCGAACAGTTGCGTCGGATAGGCGCTTAGGTAACGGTTACCGATCTTCTTCTGGCAAGCGCCAAGGCCGTCGACGAGCGCGTCGCCGCGGCTCTTAAGGACAGTATTTCCCGAACCGGCCGCGGCCAGCGCAACAGCCGACAGATAGTGCCCACCGGCGAAATGCCCGCGAAGCTCGCAGGTGGGGTCTTCCCAACCTCCATACGGGGTCGCGCTGGAGGAGATTTCCGCCGTCACCCGGAAGGAATGCAGGAGCCGGTCGACCGCGAGCGAGTCAAGATACCGCGCATTGATCTCCTCCTGTTCCCTGAAAATACCGGGGTTGAGGCGGACCGCAGCGAGCGGCAAAGGCTCAAGTCTCCCCCGAGGATGTTCGGGCTCACCGGCGTTCAAAGGACCGGTCAAACATAGACCGGCGCCACCGCCCGCAGCCTTCAGAAAATCACGACGGGAAGGCCGGATCATATCGTTACTGACAGCCGGCCTGGAAGCAGAGATTCTTACTGAAGAACGGAATCACATGATTCTGAAAGCGATCGGCCACGGCGCTGGTGTGCGTGCCCGAATAGATCTCAAAACCGTTTGCGATTCCGTATTTATCGAACACGTCGTGCAGCTTACCCGCATCGATGCGCAGTCCGTCCTGGTCGCCAACGTCCATGGATATCGCGCGATATTGCTTGAGATTTCCAATATACTGATCCACGAAGGCCAGCGGCGCGTTGGCCGCCCACTTCGCCAGAATATCCGGCTGAGGGACGCCATCTTTCACCGGTAGATCGAGGTAGAGCGGAGGGTTCTTCGGATCGGGCGACCATGCCGCCGCGGAGGCAAGCTGCGCCCGCGCAAAGAACGGAAGCTTTGCGGAATCCTCAGGCGTCTTCACGGCTTCGAGAGCCTTTTCGATCTCTGGATTCCCCGGTCCGGCCGGACGCGCCGACATGCAGCACGGGCTCATGATGTACAAACTCCCGAACACATCGGAATGCTTCATCCCAATGCGGCTCGCGCCGTAGCCCCCCATCGAATGTCCGACCAATCCACGGCTCGCCCTTTGCGGAAACGTCCGGTAATGCGCATCGATGTAAGCGACCAGATCGTGCGCGACGAACTTCTCAAAATCACCCGTGGTCACCGAACTCGAATACATGGAGCCGTTGTGGACGGTCTTCGAATCAGGCAGGACCACGATCATCTCCTTAGCGCCTTGAGCGAAAGCCCCTTCAATGGTCTGCGGCACATGAATCTCATGACTCCACTGCTCGGCCCCGATCGAGTAGCCATGCAAGGCATAGACAACCGGATAGCGCCGCGATTTCTCCGCGGCGTAACTGGGCGGCAGGAAGACAAGCACGTCGCGGTCGACAGCATCGCCCTCCAGATTGCCTTCCAGAGCCGCCCCGTGAACCTTGATGTGCTCCACGGTTACCGGCTTGGCGTTGGGGACCACCGGCGGCACGATCGTTTGAACCTGAGCGGAAATGTGGGCAAGGGAAAGAGCCAACCCGATTGATGAGCAAGCCAATTTCGTCGTTTTCATAGCGGAATCCCAACTATACAAAGCTCCGGGAGTTCCGATAGCATAACATTCGGTTGTTGATTACCGGGCCGGTGAAACGCGCCGGTCCAGAAC
>NZ_CAJCHS010000188.1 GCF_903970205.1 Nevskia soli
CCCTCCCCAACCACCCAGTCACGCCCCGCCAAGCCCCACTCCCCTATCTCCCAATCTCCCAAGCCAAGTGGCACATCTCCCCGCGAATCAACTCCGTCCAAGCCAGCTTCACCGCCTGCGGCGACCCCGGCGTCGAGATCACAATTTTCCCCCGGTAAGTCCCCGCCGTCGCGCGCGACAGCATCGCCGCCGGCCCGATCGTCTGGTAGCTCAGCATCCGGAATAACTCGCCAAATCCCGGCAGCACTTTCTCCAGGTTGCGGCTCAGTACGTCGTAAGTCGTGTCGCGCCGCGAAATGCCGGTGCCTCCGTTGAACAGCAGCACCTGCGCATCCGTGTCCGCCAGTTCGTCCAGCACGGTCTTCACATCCGCGGGCTCATCGCGGATCAGCCGATACGCGGATACTTCGTGGCCGGCCTCGGGAATCGCCGTCTCGAGCCACTGCCGGTTCGTGTCGGTCTCCGGCGTCCGCGAATCGCTGACCGTGATGATGGCCACGCGCACCGGCCCTTTTGCGGCCGCCAGCGCCCGGTGCTGCTCGGTGCTCTCTGAACTCATGTTTTTACTATCCGCCACCCCGGTTTGCGGTCTAAGTTGGCAGTAGGCGGATGGAGTCGATCGATGAAGCGGCAATCGCGGAGGCCCGGCGCGGAAATCCGGACGGGTTCCGTGTGCTCGTCGAGCGCCATAGCCGCGCCGTCTATCGCTTGACCTATCGAATGACTGGAAATGAACACGATGCGGAAGACCTGGTGCAGGAGACGTTCCTGCGAGCGGCCAAACAGATCCACCGGTTCGATGGCCGCGCGGCTTTCGGAACTTGGCTGCATCGCATTGCGGCCAATTGCGCGACCGATCTGCTGCGCGCCCGCACGTCACGGGAGCGCCGCATGGTAAAAGCCACCAAGGACGAAGACGGCGCGCAGGAAGTAATGGCGAACGTCGCGGCCGCCACGCCGTCGCCCGAGAGGCTGGCTCTCTCGACCGAGATCCTACGTCTGCTCACGCCGGCCATGGCGCAGCTAACGGAGATGGAACGCGCCGTATTCGTCCTGCGCCATTACGATGGCCGGAGTATCGAGGAAATTTGCGAGGTGATGAAAGTGAAGCCCGGCGCGGCCAAGAACAGCATTTTTCGCGCGGTGCAAAAGCTGCGGCGCGTGTTAGAGCCGGCGCTCGGCCGCGCGGCGAGGACCGCGGTATGAAACACCTTTCCGAACAGGAGTTGACCCAGGCCTATTTCGGCGATGTGACGGCGGAAGGCCGCCGGCATCTCGAAAGCTGCGCGGTCTGCAAGCGCGAATTGCAAACGCTAGCGGGAACACTAGACGCGCTGAAGGCCATCGAGCCGCCGGAACTCGCGCCGCATTGGGAAGAAGGCGTATGGCGGTCGATCGAGTCGCGGGCCAGCGCTGGATTGCAGCGGCGATCGGCCCGGCCCTGGTGGATGCTCGCGCCCGCGCTGGCGATGGTTGTGGTGCTCGCGTTCGCAGCGGGGATGTGGGTCGAGCGGCGTTCGGACAGCGGCCGCGGGGCCATGGCAGCGAACACCCGCGAACGCGTCCTTCTGATCGCGCTGGGCGATCACCTGGAACGCTCCCAGATCGTGCTCGCGGAAATCGAGAACGCGCCGGAAAGCAAGACCAACGACATATCGGCGGAGCAGCAGCTGGCCAGCCGCCTGGTCGGAGAAAACCGGCTGCTGCGGCTGACGGCGGCGCGCGCGGGCGATGGAACCTCCGCCGCGTTTCTCGCGCAGCTCGAGCGTGTGCTCGTCGAGATTGCGCATGCTCCGGATTCAGTCTCCGAGAGTGAGTTGAATGAGTTGAAGGGCAGTATCGAATCGCAAGGGTTGCTGTTCAAAACGCGGGTAATCGGGAGTAATGCGAAAGAGAAGGGGATGAAGCTATGAAGACGAAATTTTGGTTGGCGCTCGCGGCGAGCGGAGGGATCGCGTTTGGGCAGGATGTCGACCTTGGAGGTGTCGAGAAGGCGTTGCAGCAACTCGATTCCAGTGGATGGCAGAAGCAGCTGGACGGTAGCCGCATGGCACTCGAGAAGCTGCAAGCGCAGATGGCGTTCATGGGCGACAGCCATTTCGAAGCGCTCGATTTTAGCGGGAATGCCTTTCTTGGCAATGACTTCTTCCCGCAAGGCGGCGACGACAGCGGAGAGACCCGAAGCTACTCGCGCGGCGTCCGATCGCTCGACAAGAACCAGTATGAGGATGCGATCCGCAACTTCGACGCGGAGATCGCCGCCAAGGGCCCGCGCGCGGATGGCGCGATGTATTGGAAGGCCTACGCGGAAAATCAACTCGGCCGGCGCGGCGAGGCTTTGAAAACCATCGCCGAGTTGCGCCGGCAGTTCGCGAACAGCCGCTGGCTGAATGACGCGAAAGCGCTTGAACTGGAGGTGCGCGCGCAGGAAGGCAAGCCCGTAAATCCCGGCGCGGAATCGGATGACGAACTGAAGTTGATGGCGCTCAATTCGCTGATGCAGTCGGACCCCAACAAAGCCATCCCCGTCCTGAAGCGGCTGCTCAATTCCAGCCAGTCGCCCGCCATCAAAGACAAGGCCATGTTCGTCCTCTCGCAAGCCGGGTCCGCCGACGCCCGCCAGGTGCTCGCGGAACAGGCCCACAGCGGCAATCCGGACGTACAAGCCAGCGCCATCCGTTACCTCGCCATGATCGGCAGCGATTGGTCGCGCACCGAGTTGGCCAACGAGTACCGCGCCTCCAACGATCCGCATATCAAGCGCGAGATTCTGCAGGGCTTCATGATCTCCGGCGCGAAAGACAAGCTGCTCGACCTCGCGCGCAGCGAGAAAGATCCCGAGTTGCGGAAGCAGGCCATCAACACCCTCGCGCAAACCGGAGGGAAAGACGAGCTATGGACGCTGTATCAGTCCGAGCAAAATGCGGATCTGCGCCGGCAGATTGTACAGTCGATGCTCCTCGATGGCGATTCGGCCCACTTACTCACCATCGCGAAAACCGACCGCGACCCGGCCATCCGCAAGCAGGCCATCAACACGCTGGCGCTCACCGGCTGGGGAAAAGATAGCGGAGAGATGGCGAACTTATATCGCTCTGAAACCGATCCGCAGCTGAAGCGCGAAGTAATCAATGGCTTGTTTCTGGAAGGCAACGCGAAAGTCCTGGTAGAGCTTGCGCGGCAGGAGAAAGACCCTGAGCTGAAGCGCGACATGATCTCGCACTTAGCCTTGATCCACTCCAAAGAATCGACGGACTACATGATGGAGATCCTCAAATGAAAACGCTCATACCGATCTTTATAGCTTCGGCGCTTAGTGCGCAGACGCCGTCGGTTAGTAACG
>NZ_CAJCHS010000189.1 GCF_903970205.1 Nevskia soli
CAGATGCAGCGCTATGTCCGCTGGATGCGCGACGGCCATCTGAGCAGTATCGGGCGTTGTTTCGATATCGGAAACACGACGTCCGCGGCGCTGAGCAAATTCGAGTGGACTGGACGCCCGTATGGCGATCCCGATCCGCGGTGTTCCGGGAATGGATCGATTATGCGGCTGGCGCCTGTGCCGCTATTTTATGCGCAGGATGCAGTGCTCGCAATCCGGATGGCTGGCGCGAGTTCCGAAACTACCCATCCAGCGATCGCGTGTGTCGACGCGTGCCGCTATCTGGCCGGTGTTATGGTAGGCGCGCTGCGGGGCGCGACGAAGGAACAGCTTACGGGGCATTGGTTTCGTCCCGCGAGTGATTCCTGGGAAGAACACCCGCTGACGCCGGAGATTGCGGAGATCGCGGCTGGATCTTTTCGCGCGCGCAATCCGCCTGAGATCCAAGGCTCGGGATGGGTGGTGAAATCTCTCGAAGCTGCGCTCTGGGCGTTCAACCGGGCGAACGATTTCGAAGAGGGTTGCCGTCTCGCTATCGGCTTAGGTGAGGATACGGATACGACCGCGGCCGTCTACGGACAACTTGCCGGGGCTTACTACGGCGAGTCGGGAATACCGCCGCGTTGGCTGTCGAAGCTTGCCCACCGCGGGAGGATCGAGAGGTTTGCCGACGATCTGTTCCGCTTGAGCCAAACCCAAAGCTAGATATACTTAGCGACCATGAATCGACGAGAGTTTCTGGGAGCAGGGGCGGCATTCGGAGCTTCGCTAGGAGCTGGGCGCGCGCTCGCGCAAGCGGCGAATTCAACCAGCACGACGGGCGGCATGATCGGGGTCCCGTTCACCGCTGTCAAGACGGTTCGCTTCGGCGTGATCGGAACCGGCGGCCGCGGCTCGGAGATGATTCGCGAAATGCTTTCGCTCGATGGCGCGGAGGTGCGCGCGGTGTGCGATATCAATCGCGATGCGGCGCTGACCGCGGCCGGGAAAATCGAGACGGCCAGCGGCAAGAAGCCCGAAGTCTATACGAGCGGCGAGCACGATTTCGAGAACCTGGTCCGCCGCGACGATCTGGATTTCGTCTACATCGCGACGCCGTGGGATTGGCACGTCCCGATGGCGGTGGCCGCGATGGAGGCGGGCAAGCACTGCGGCACCGAAGTTCCGGCCGCGACTACGATCGAGGATTGCTTCAAGCTGGTCCGCACGTCCGAGCGCACGCGCCGGCACTGCCTGATCATGGAGAACTGCTGCTACGGCGAGAACGAGCTGATGGTGCTGAACATCATTCGCGCCGGGCTTCTGGGCGAGTTGATTCACGGCGAGGCGGCTTACATCCACGACCTTCGCGAAGAACTGCTGCGCAATCGCGGCGAGGGACTGTGGCGCCGATTGCCGCATACGGTCCGCAATGGAAACTTGTACCCAACGCACGGGCTCGGTCCGGTGGCGAACTATATGGGGGTGAATCGCGGCGACCGGTTCGACTATCTGGTTTCGGTCAGCTCGCTGCAGAAGGGACTTGAGGTGTATCGCGACGCGAACTTTCCGGCGGATGATCCGAAGCGGCGCGAGAAGTACGTCGAAGGTGACATGAACACGTCGGTGATCCGCACCGCGCGCGGACGGACGATCGTGCTGCAGCATGACGTGGTCGATCCGCGTCCGTACGACCGGGTGAATCTGATTTCAGGGACGAAAGGCGTGTTTCGCGACTATCCGCCGCGAATCTATCTGGATGGGCAGCCTGGCGCCGAGCAATTCACTTCGATCGACGCCTATAAGGAGAAATACGAGCACCCGCTGTGGCAGAAGTCCGGCGAGATGGCGCGCAAGATGGGCGGACACGGCGGGATGGATTTCATTCTGCTTTATCGCCTGGCGGAGTGTATGCGCGAGGGATTGCCGCCGGATATCGATGTGTATGATGCGGCGACGTGGAGCGCGGCCGGTCCGTTGAGCGAGCGATCCGTCGCAAGCGGTAGTGAGCCTGTGAAGTTTCCCGATTTCACGAACGGGCGTTGGGAGCAGCCAAGGGGCTGGCTGGCTGCTGCGATGTAGGGCTGGGTGGGCGCGGCAACCCTGCCTTTCGGTTGGGCTCGGTTTGAATTGTCTTGGCGGCGGGCGGATCAGGATCGGGTGGCAGCATGTCGTATTTCACGATGATTGAGATGCGGCGATTGGAGGCGTCGCCGGGGGTCTTCGGGGTGCGCAAGTCCTGATCGGCGTAGCCGCGCACCTGCTGCACCTGATCCGACCTCAATCCGGTTTCCTCCATCAGACGCCGCGCGGCATTGGCGCGATCGGCCGAAAGCTCCCAGTTGCTATAGTTCGCGACCCCTTTGTACGGGGTCGAATCGGTGTGGCCCTCGATCATAAGGCGGTTCGGGAGTTTCCCGAGTTCGGCCGCCAGCGTGGCAAGTAATTCGCGTCCTGTCTCGGTCGGCTCGCCGCTCCCGCTCTGGAAGAATAAACCGGCCGAGGTTTCCAGCATTTCGATGCGGAGGCCTTCTCCCGTGACGGTCATCTGCACGTGATCGCGCGACTTCTCGAGCGCTACCGCCTGCTTGACGGCCTGCTGCAGCTTTTCCTTAATCTGGCCCATGTCGGACTTGCTAACCTGCAGCGCGTCTCCAGATCCGGCCATCCCGCTTCCGATCTGGCGTCCCTTCCCCGTGGGGTCCTGGAAATAGCCTCCGATCGCTTTGCGGACCTCCTGACTGCTATTCAAGAGCCACAGAACAATGAACAGAGACATCATTGCGGTCACGAAATCGGCATAAGCGACTTTCCACGCGCCGCCGTGATGACCGCCGTGACGTTTCTTTTTCCGGACGATAATGATCAGCGGGGCGCTCGCGGGATTAGTCGCCACTAGCGCCTCCCGCGGCGGACGCCGCAGCTCCGCCGCCCTTGAGCGCCGCTTCCAGATTCTGGAAACTCGGGCGCATATCGGCTGGGATCGACCGGCGCGCAACCTCCACCGCAATCTTCGGGGCCATTCCTTTGGCGAACGCCAACAGACCAACGCGGAGCGAGTTGTAATACTGCCCTTCGGAGTCGTTCGATTTGCCCATCGCGGAGGCGATAGGCGCGATAAATCCATAGCAAAGCAGGATTCCCAGGAACGTACCCACCAGCGCGGCGGCAACCTTTTCGCCGATCGCTTCCGGGGGACCGCCCAGCGCTCCCATCGTGATGACGACACCCAGAACAGCGGCGACGATGCCTAGCCCCGGCAGCGCGTCGGCGACCGTCGTCAGCGATGCCGCTGGAATGGCCGCTTCATGATGATGCACCTCCAGGTCGAGCTCCATCATCTGGTCCAGCTCGAACGGCGGTACGACTCCTGACAAAGAGGTCCGCAAGGTGTCGCAAAGAAAATCCACCGCGTGATGATTCTTGACTACTTTCGGATACTTCGAGAAAAGCTCGCTCTGGGGTCCCTTTTCGATCTCTTCCTCCAGTTTCGCGACGCCCATCTTCCGGGCAAACTGGAAGATCTCGTTGAGCATCTGGAGCGTTTCCAGATACAGGTTCGCCGAGTACCGGCTGCCCGAAAAAGTTGCCAGAACGCCTTTGAAAATCCGGATGACGACGGAGAGCGGGTTCGCAATCAACAGGGTTCCGATCGCCGCGCCGCCGATAATCAGCAGCTCGGCGGGCTGCATGAGCACTTTCAAGTTGCCGTGCTCCATCAAGTACCCGCCGATTACTGCCCCGATAACGGCAATGATTCCAATAATCACGAACATGCGGCGTTAAATTCCTCACCAGACATATCGTCCGTACTGGCGGCAAACTTGAGCCGCTAGAGAAAAGTAGAGCCCCAGCCGTGGGAACCCGTGGTAGGAACCGCTCTGTCGCCGTTGCGGAACCCTCGAAAATGACCCCCAACTTTCACCGTTCCACCCGGAAACCCTCCCTTTCGGTCGGGCTCGGAGTGGGGCTGTACGGAGCCTTTCATCTTTGGTTGTGAACCGAAGGGTCAT
The DNA here is from genome assembly GCF_903970205.1 of Nevskia soli. Classification (GTDB taxonomy): domain Bacteria; phylum Acidobacteriota; class Terriglobia; order Bryobacterales; family Bryobacteraceae; genus Bog-113. The sequence goes on from NZ_CAJCHS010000189.1 coordinate 3,993, forward strand.
GCCGAACTCGGTAATTTACGGAATCGACAGAGCCGGTTATCGATTAACCGCGTTTCGCCGAGCCAGATCGCGCCGAGCGCCAGTAGGGGTTTCTCCGAATTCGGAGCGATCGGGCCGGCCACAGGCTCGAACGTCTCCGGATCGGCGAAAGCGAAGTACTCCACGCGCACGCCGGGGCGGTCCAGTTCGAACGCGGCCGCCTGGATCACCTCGTCGCAATCCACCGCACCCGATTGGATCAAGTCGTGAGCACGCGTGAGCGCTCGATAGAGGCACGGAGCGACGCGACGCTCTTCCGCGGTCAGCCGCACGTTGCGTGAACTCAGGGCCAGGCCATCCGGCTCGCGCACGGTCGGCACCGGAACCATCGTGATCGGAAAATTCAGATCGCGCGTCATCCGCTTCACGATGGCAAGCTGTTGCGCGTCTTTCTCCCCGAAAAACGCCAGGGTGGGTCCGATAATCCCGAACAACTTCGCGACTACGGTCGTGACACCGCGGAAATGGCCAGGCCGCGACGCGCCGCAGAAATGATCGGTGAGCCCGATCACTTCTACGAACGTTTGCGCTTGTCCCGGGTACATCTCGGCAGCTGAAGGAGCAAAGACAAGGTCCGCGCCGGCATCCTCGCAGACCGCGAGATCGGCCGGAATCTGCCGCGCGTAACGCTCGAAATCGGCGGCGCGGTCAAACTGCAGCGGATTCACGAAAATGCTGACGGCCACGACATCCGACTGCGCCCGCGCGGTCTCGATCAGACGGCGATGACCCGCGTGCAGCGCCCCCATGGTCGGGACGAAGCCGATGGTTCGTCCCGCCGTCCGATGCGGTCCGAGGAAGTCTCGCGCGCCTTGAATCGTCCCGGTGAAAGCCGCGCTCACTTCGCCGGAAAGCTCCCCGCGCGGACCTCTTCGATGAACTCGCGAGCTGCATCCGCCATCGTTTCGCCCAGGCGCGCATATACCTTCGCGAACGGAGGAACAAATGAGCCCGTATAGAGCCCGAAAGCGTCGTAACTCACCAGCACCTGCCCGTCGCACAGCGGTCCGGCGCCGATACCGATCGTGGGTATGGGAACGCGCTTCGTGATCTCATCCGCCAGTGCGGCCGGGATGGATTCGAGCACCACAGCGAACGCGCCCGCCTCGGCAACGGCCACTGCTTCTTCGATGAGCCGCGCCGCGTCGGCGTCCGTGCGCCCCTGGGTTCCGTAGCCGCCCAGTTGATGGACGTATTGCGGGATCAGTCCGAGGTGACCCATGACGGGGATGCCCGCCCGCACGATCGCTTCAATGGTGCGCGGCTCACGGCCGCCTTCGAGTTTCACAGCGGCCGCTCCGCCTTCCTGCAGCAGACGGCCGGCGTTCCGGATCGCTTCTTCGGGTGAGATCTGCGCGCTCAAGAAGGGAAGATCGGCGACGACTAGCGCGCGTTGCGTGCCGCGCACCACCGCGCGGGTGTGGTGGAGCATGATGTCCATGGTCACCGGTATCGTGCTGCTTTCGCCCATGATCACGGTGCCGAGCGAATCGCCGACCAGCAGGACGTCGATGCCCGCGGTGTCCAGAATGCGCGCCATGGTGGCGTCATATGCGGTCAGGACGGTGATCTTCGGGCCGCTCTGTTTCCGCTGCTGGAGGGTGGTGGTCCGGACCGGGCGCTGCCGGTCAGCCATGCGCATGCCCTATGGATGATCGGACCGCGTCGACGGCTTCCGGCGGCAAGCCGCGGCGCCGCGCGATTTCGAGGGCGTGCCCGGCCGCGGCGCGGTACAAGCCCTGAATCGTCGCGGGCGAATTCCAAAGAGCTTCGACGTGCCGCGCTACTGTTTCCGCGTCGCCGCGGACGACGGGTCCGGTAAGCGCCGCTGTGGCGCCGTCGCGCAGGGTGTTTTCGAGTGCCGCGCGCGAGAGGTTCGCCAGTGCGCGCCGGGCTGTTGTTGCATCGATTCCCACCTGCACCATCGTCTCAATTGCCGCGTCCATGGTGGCCGTCAGATGATTGCTCGCCATCGCCGCCGCGGCATGGTACAACGCCCGAGCCGACGATGGTATCTCCAAAACAAGTCCTTCCATGAGTGTCGCGATCTCGATCGCCCAAGCGCGCGCGTCCGGCTCGCCGTCGACTGCGAAGGCGCATCCCGGCAATGTTCTATAACCGTCCGATGGCGTTGGGAAAGTCTGCAACGGGTGTAGCGATCCGTAACTGGCGGCGGTTCCCACCTGCTCGCGAAGAATCATTCCGCTGAAAGCGCCGCTGGTGTGGAGCACGATCGAGACCGGCTTCAAATGGCGCGCTACCTCGACGATCGCGTGGTCAGGCACGGCAATGATCACGCGATCCGATGCAAGCTGTTCATAGGTTACAGGCCGAGCGTCACCGCCTATGAACCGCGCGGCTTCTCTGGCGCGAGCGTGCGAACGGCTGGCGACGGCGGAAACTCGCTGCCCGCGCTCCTCGATGCAGCGTCCGAGGGCTTGCGCCACGTTTCCCGCGCCGGCCAACCCTATGGTGAAGGATTGCGTCACTTGGAGGCGTTGCGGGTGCGATTGTTACGGCTCACGCCTTATTGTCCGCTACCAATTGTTTGCTGTCTCGTTTGGAACGCTGGCGCAATGACGGCCGGCCGCACCGTCTGGCATGGCCGAGCTATGGCCCCTGACCTAATGGCGGAAGCACGCCGCGCGGCAAACGATAACTGACGGAAAACTGTCTTTTCCAATTACACGCCTCACTCGTTTTCTTTACCTCAGAAGGTCATCGATGTCGCCGATCACCCGTTCAATCTGCGGGTGATCGCGTCGACATCGAACACGCATCCTCCCCAGGTTCCCCCGCTGACGTTTTGAAGAGCGGCCCACAAGCGCGTGTCATCCGGTAATCGCGGATCGGGCGCTAAGTCCGTCCGCGGAGTCCGCTGCCGTAAGATTTCAGCGCCGCGTTCCGGACCGAGATACTCTCCCGCTTCGCCGACCAGATCGACCGTCCCATGCAATTGGTTTCGATCGACGACGATCTCGATCAGGTCGCCCTCCTGAATTTTCCCGATGGGCCCTCCCGCGAGCGCCTCGGGCGTGACGTGCCCAATACAAGCACCCGTCGACACGCCGCTGAACCGCGCGTCGGTGAGCACGGCGACTTCTTTGCCGAAACTGAGATGTTTCAGCGCTGACGTGATCTGGTAGATCTCCTCCATGCCGGACCCCATCGGCCCGCGGCACATGAGCACGATGATGTCGCCTGCTTGTATCGGGGGATCCGTCAGCCCTCGGATCGCTTTGGTCGCGGCGACTTCGGTGGTGAAGACGCGAGCCGGTCCGCGCTTCCGGTAGATGCCGTCGTCACCGACCACGCTCGGGTCGATCGACGTGCTCTTGATGACCGATCCTCCCGGGGCCAGATTCCCGTGCGGGAACGTCACGGTCGAGGTTAGCCCGCGGGCGCGTGCCGCATCCGGAGACATGATCACTTGCTTCGGATCGATCCCGTCGCGCTTCGTCAGGTTCGCGTGGAGTTTGTGGCGGCGTTCGGAATCCTGCCACCAATCGAGCACCGCGCCGAGCGTCTCGCCCGCGACTGTGCGCGCGGTTAGATCCAGCAAACCGAGCTGCCGCAGGTGCAGCATCACTTCGGGCACCGCGCCGGCCTGAAAAACTTGTACGGTGGGATAACCGACCGGACCGTTCGGCAGCGCGTCCACGAGGCGCGGGACCTCGCGGTTGATGCGAATCCAATCGTCGGCGGTGGGGCGCTGCAAACCCGCTGCGTGCGCGACGGCGGGAAGGTGAATGATCAGGTTCGTGGAACCGCCGAACGCGGCATGTACCGTCATCGCATTCTGAACCGACGCGGAGGTCAAAATGTCGCGCATGCGAGTGCCGTTCGCTTCCATGGCGAGCGCGGCCTTGGCCGATCGCCGCGCGCAATCCAGCCAGATCGCGTGACCGGATGGAGCGAGCGCGGCATGCGGCATCGTCATCCCAAGCGCTTCGGCCACCACCTGCGAAGTTGCGGCCGTTCCGAGAAACTGGCAGCCGCCGCCGGGAGTGGCGCACGCGCGGCAAAGCGCGTCGCTCGCTTGTTCGAGCGTCATCTCACCATGCGAGTAGCGCGCGCCCGCGGCCTGGACGCGCCCGGCGTCCTCACCCTGCTCGGGCAGCAGCGTGACGCCGCCCGGGACCAGAACGCAGGGCAGATCGCGGGTGCCCGCGAGTGCCATCATCATCGCCGGAAGCCCTTTATCGCAAGTGGCGACTCCGATCACCGCATGGCGCGTGGGCAGCGAGCGGATCAGCCGCCGGAAAATCTGCGCCGCGTCGTTCCGGTAAGGAAGACTGTCGAACATCCCGGTAGTGCCTTGCGTGCGGCCGTCGCAAGGATCGGTGCAATACGCCGCAAACGGGATCGCGCCGGATTCGGTGAGCACCTCCGCCGCGGCTTGCATCAACAGCCCCACTTCCCAGTGGCCGGTATGGAGTCCGAGCGCGATCGGCGTCCCGTCTTCTTTGCGGATACCGCCGTGGGTGCTCAGAATCAGCACCTCTTTGCCGCCCATCCGCGCCGGATTCCATCCCATGCCCGCGTTCTGGCTCCATCCGAAGAGGTTGCCGGACGGACTGGTCAGCAGCATCTCGGGCGTGATCGGAAGGGTTCCCTGCGGACCGGGCGCTTTGGACACGAGGTCGTAGAGCAGGGGGTCGTCGGTGGAAACGAGTTCGGCGAAAGTAGGCATGCGACTTCACTTATACACTTTCCGCGCGGGCGTCTGAAGATGTACGATTGAAAAAGCACGATTGAAAAAGCAATGGCACGATTCGCTTTCGAAGTAAACGGCCGCCAGGAATCGGTTGACGTTTCGCCGGATACACCTCTGCTTTGGGTTCTCCGCGACTCTTTGAACCTGACCGGAACGAAATACGGCTGCGGGATCGCGCAGTGCGGCTGCTGCACGGTTCACATCGATGGCGAAGCGGTGCGCTCGTGCGTGATGCCGGTTTCAGCGGTTGTGGGCAAGAAGATCGTGACCATCGAGGGCTTGTCGACGGACCGCGGCCATCCGCTACAGCGCGCCTGGATTGCACAACAGGTCCCGCAGTGCGGCTACTGCCAATCCGGCCAGATCATGACCGCGGCGGCGTTCCTCAAGAAGACGCCGAAGCCGACGGCGACGCAAGTCGATGCCGCGATGTCGAACAACATTTGCCGCTGCGGAACGGCGCAGCGGATGCGGGCGGCGATTATCGAAGCGGCGGGGATGCTGCCGGGGTAGGCTGATCCTGAAGCATGCTTGTTAAGCGAATGACTCTGGTCAAAACGCCGGCGGCTATCCTAAACCTAATTAACCGAAGATGAAGGCGTCGCAGGTGGAAGCCTACATAGCTTACTTCGGAATTCCGAATGGCACGAGTCCACCGCGCCGAACACAGATAGTTTATAAGCTTTAATAAGAACCGGTATAACTCGCCGGTTTCCGACCGGGTCAGCTGGGTAACTGGGAATTTCAGGTTCGTGTTAGAGGCGGACGGCACCATTACGCCGGTATGACGTTGTTGTCACCTTCGTTGAGAGCGGGCAGACGGAGGGTGACGCGAGTGCCTACGCCCACACGACTGGCAATGTCTACTCTGCCGCCGTGGAGGAGCATAATGCCCTGCACGATCGCTAACCCGAGGCCAGTGCCGCCCGAAGCCTGAGAACGGGACGTATCCACACGGAAAAAACGATCGAAGACGCGCGGTAGGGCCTCGGGAGGAATGCCAACACCGGTATCGTTCACCTCAATACAAACCGTGGAATTGTCAACTCTGCTTGCCAGCACGACCGAGCCTCCCGGCGGTGTATGGGTTACGGCGTTAGAGATCAGATTTCCCACGGCTCGCTGCAGCAGGGTCCGGTCGAGCTCGGCGACAACCGGGCTTTCGACATTGGTAGTTAGTGAGATCCCGCCCTCCGCGGCCGAAGCTTCGTAGTATTCCTGGAGTGCCCCGAGTAACGCCGAAACGTCGACGCGTTCGCGATTCAGATGAGTAAAAGGGCTTTCCGTGCGGGCGAGGAACAGAAGATTACTAATCAGTTCAGATAGGCGCACCGCTTCTTCCAAACAGGACTCGAGTACGTCACGGTACTCATCAATGGTGCGGGCGCGAGCTAGAGCAACTTCGGCCTCGCCCCTGATGTTGTTGACCGGGGTGCGTAAGTCATGTGCGATATCGCCCGAGAAACGGGAGATGCGCTCGAAAGAGTCTTCGAGGCGGTCGAGCATCTTATTGAAAGTGGCGGCAAGAGAAGCCAGCTCCGAGGGATAGCCTTCAGTCAAGATACGCTCGCGCAGATTGTTGGAAGTAATGCGGCGCGTGGTGGCGGCCATTTCGGCCAATGGGCGAGTGCCGCGCCGCGCAATCTCGAAGCCGGCAACGGGGCAGACGGCTAAGGCGGCGATCAGGATTCCCCAAAACCAGATGCGGAATCGGGCGAGAAGTCCGTTTTCCTCCGAAAGGTCGATGGCGATCTGAATCGTGTCGGTTTGCGTCGGGGGCGTGCCCACCAAAGCTGTCGCGCGGGCTACCCGAAAGGACTGGCCGCGCTTTCCGAACATCGCGATCGGGCGGTCCGGCCGGTCCCGCGTCTGCCGGGCGAGTTGGTTCAAATCTAACTGGTCCGTCATGCCGGGCGTAGTTAACACAGGCCGGTTATGCTCATCGAGAAGGCGAATGTAGAAGTGCTCGTAGCGGCGGGCGGCGGTTTCGAGTTCCACCTCTTCGCGGAGCGCGTCCCAGTCGTTAGGCCGGTCGCGCAGCATTGTGCGAAGTACATGCAACTTATCGGCAAGGAAGAGATCCGTGCTGCGCTCGAGTTCCGTGGTCAGGACAAGATACAGGCTGGCGGTGGCTAGAAAGACAAGTGTTAGCGCGGCCAGAGCGTACCAGGCGGTTAAGCGAAAAGAGAGACTACCCCAGAGGCGCGCGAAGGCCGCCAGACTACTGGCCCGATTCCAGGACATAACCGGCGCCGCGAACGGTGCGGATCAGTTTCAAGGGAAATGGATCGTCCACCTTTCCGCGCAGTCGGCGAACGTTAACATCCACCACATTAGTGTCGCTATCGAAGTTCATGTCCCAAACCGATTCGGCGATGAGGGTCCGGGATAATACCTCACCCGGGCGGCGAGCGAGAAGAGTGAGGAGCAAAAACTCTTTGGACGTGAGATCGATTCGGCGGCCGGCGCGTATGGCGCGCTGGCGCATGGGATCGATTTCGAGGTCGGCCACGCGAATCGTTTCCTGCGGACGGGGAGGCGCTCGACGGAGCAGGCTTCGCACGCGTGCCAGCAATTCGGAGAAGGCGAAGGGCTTTACGAGATAGTCGTCGGCCCCGAGTTCAAACCCGCGAACGCGCTCGTGAACCGCGTCGCGGGCGGTCAGAAAGAGCACGGGCGTGCGGTTCCCTGCGTCGCGCAGCCTGGTCAGGACCTGCCAGCCGTCAAGACCGGGAATCATGACGTCCAGAATGATCAGATCGAACTCCACTTCCTGTGCGAGGTGTAGTCCCTCGAGGCCGTCCCCGGAAACCTCGGCGAGGAAGCCGGCCTCATTCAGTCCCTTTTTCAGGAACTTGGCGGTCTTGACTTCATCCTCGATGACCAAGACTTTCATGTGCGCTGGTTTATCCTTGCGATTGGATGCTTCTCTCATTAGAACGCTCTGAAATTAACTGGTGATGTCTGCGCGCGCAATTTATATAAGATAGCGTGAACATCTGTTGGAGTTAGTACAAACAGCCGCCCGAATGTTACTAAGTTGTTACTAAAGCGGATTTGTTACGCGGAGTCGATGAGGAGTGGCGAGGCGGCGCGCTAGCGGGCAAGATTCGCCGAAGAAATGTAGGGGGGTTAGTAGAGAGCGGAAGCGGGTTCCCCAGTGGTATCTATCCATCCAGAAGATGACGCAACATCCGTGTTGCGTTACGCTTAAACCCGCAAAGTCTCCCCATCTTCGGCATGCGAGCTAAGTCGTCGCCGCTCTGCATCAAGGCGTCCAGAATCGCTCGGCCGTTGGGGCGAATCGGGAGTCGCGCAGTCACCTCTTGCGAGCTTTAGCACGCGCGCGGATATTCTGACGCAATTCGTTCCACTTCTGCGGTGTGATCTCCATCGCATCGCCCGATTGTAATGCGTCGATCAAGACACCTTCCAGAGCGTCTTTTGCTTTGGCTTTCTGGTCGGTGCGAACCAACTCCCGGATATATTCACTCGCGCTTCCTCGAATGGGCCACGCGTCGCTATGATAAAGAAAAAGGCGCAAACAAGTGAGAAACAAAACAGCGGGTTCCTATCGGGACGCCAACTCTGTTCCCGCGAGCCCGACCCCACGAACAAGCGCGGCCCCCACCCGCCGCGCGCTACTCAAAACCGCAGCAGCCGCAGGCGCGGTCCTCCTCATCCCCATCCGCGCAGCGCAGGCTGACGACGCCAAACCTGATGCTCCCAAGAAAGCAGTCAGCCCCTTCGCCTCGTGGGTTCGCATCGATCAGCACGGCGCCGTCACGTTACTCTCATCGCGCTCCGAAATGGGCCAGGGGATCTCCTCCGCCGCTCCGATGATCCTTGCCGAGGAACTTGGCGTCGACTGGCAGGACGTCCACATCGAACAAGCGCCTACTGACGGCCGTGTCTTCGGCGACCAGGGCACCGGCGGCAGCGGTAGCATCGCTGGTTCATGGACGCCGTTGCGCCAAGCCGGAGCGGCCGCGCGCCAGATGCTCATCCAGGCCGCCGCGCAACAGTGGGGCGTCCGACCCGGCGAGTGCATCGCGACACGCGGCGCGGTCCGAAACGGCAACAAGACGCTGACTTACGGCGAACTGGTCGCCTCCGCGTCGCAGCTTCCGATCCCCGATTTCGATAAAGTCGCGCTCAAACCGAATTCCGAATTCAAGCTCGTCGGCACGGTCGCCCCTCGTAAAGACATCCCCTCGAAAACCGACGGCAGCGCCACGTTCGGCATCGACGTGCGCGTCCCCGGAATGAAGTTCGCGAGCATCGAACGCTGCCCGGTATTCGGCGGCAAGGTCAAGAGCTTCGACGCAACCAAAGCCAAAGCCGCCCCCGGCGTTTCAGCCGTCTTCGAGATCCCCGCGATTGACGACGTCCACGCGTGCGGCGGCATTGCCGTTGTTGCCGATTCGACATGGAACGCGATGAAGGCCCGCAAAGCCCTGCAGGTCGACTGGGATTTCGGGCCGCGTGTCGATGAATCGAGCGAATCGCTTCGCAAGCAGTTCCGCCGTCTCGTCGATCTGCCCCAGAAAGTGATCGTCAATCAAGGCGATGCCGACACCGTGATCAGCGCGGCTCCCGTTGACAAGAAGGTCGAAGCCGACTACGAATTGCCGTTCCAGGCGCACGCTTGCATGGAGCCCATGAACTGTACCGTGGCTTACGGTAAAAATTCCGCCGAGGTCTGGGCGCCCGCGCAGGGACCGGATTGGGTGCAGGGCACCGTCGCGCAAGTTCTCGGACTCAAGCCCGACCAAGTCAAGGTCAACATCACGTACATGGGCGGAGGGTTCGGCCGCCGCTACCAGGCCGATTTCGCCGCCGAAGCCGCGCAGATCGCGAAGCAGCTGCCCGGCGTCCCCGTGCAGGTTCTGTGGTCGCGGGAGGACGACATGGCGCACGATTTTTACCGGCCGGCGTCGTATCACCGCATCTCCGGCGCGGTCGATGCACATGGCCAGATCGCGGCCTGGAAGCATCGCAGCACATCCACGTCGATTGCAAGCTGGTGGGATCGCGCCAAACCGGCGGAATCGTCCGAGCTCGGCTCCACGCTCCAGATGCCGTACCTGATGAAGAACTACAAGCTCGAGTACGCGCCCGCGGATTCGGGCGTGCCGCGCGCCTGGTGGCGGTCCGTCGAGGCGTCCTTCATCGGCTTCGTCATGGAAAGCTACATGGACGAACTGGCGCACGCGGCCGGGGCGGACCCGCTCGAATTCCGCCTGCGCCACCTCGATCCCGCGCGTTCAGTAGCCAATGCGCTCGATCCCAAGGACGGCAATCCGCTGGTTTGCGCGCGAATGCGCGGCGTGCTGCAGCTTGCGGCGTCGAAAGCGGATTGGGGCGCCAAACTGCCCGCCGGCCGGGGACGCGGGATTGCCTGCCATTACTCGTTCAATAGCTATGCGGCGAACGTGGCCGACGTCGTCGTGGAGGACGGAAAACTGCGCGTCGAGCGCATCGTCTCCGCCGTCGATATCGGCACCGTGGTATCGCCCAATGGCGCGCGTGCGCAGGTGGAAAGCGCCGTGGTCTATGGCCTGACCGCCGCGCTCAAGAGCCAGATCACGATCCAGAACGGGCGCGCGGTAGAGACGAACTTCAACCATTTCGCTTGCCTGAAGATGGACGAAACACCGCACATCGAAGTGCATTTTGTTCCCAGCGATCTCGCGCCCACCGGCATTGGCGAACCGGGGCTTCCGCCTGTCGCCCCGGCGGTTATGAATGCGGTTTTCGCCGCTACCGGCAAACGCATACGACGCTTACCTTTAACTCCGGATGACCTTCGCGCTTAACATCTTCCTGCTCTTGTTTGCAGGATCAATCCCGGCCGCTCCGGCGCCTGAACAAGCTATTCATAACTTCGGCCGCGTGAATGATCACATCCTGCGCGGCGCCGCACCCGACAAGATCGGTCTCGAAGCTTTAGCTGCAGCCGGCGTGAAAACGGATGTCGATCTTCGGCCCGGAAACAACGACGCCGAGAAACGAGAGGCTGAGGCTCTTGGGATCAACTACATCAACATTCCGATGCCCGGTTTGCATGCGCCACCACCCGCCGCTCTCGCGCAGGCGCTGAAAACGCTGGAAGATAAAGCCGCGTGGCCGATCTTCGTGCACTGCATTCATGGCCGGGATCGCACCGGCACGGTGGTCGCGTGCTACCGCATCGAGCACGACCATTGGGCTAACTCCCGCGCCTTGGAAGAAGCGCGACAGTACGGACTTCACTTCACCGAGTGGGGGATGACCCACACGATACTTACTTTCCCGAAGTAAGCAACATATAGATAATCAGCGCGGCCGAGAGAAGGATGACGAGTCCGGTCACCAGAATGATCGAGAACGTGTCGGCGCTCGGCCTGCCTTCCTCGATCGCGAGTTTCACGACGCGGTAACGCCGGGCGGAGAGAATAGCCAGAAAGGCGCCGGCGAGCATCATGGCTACACCGATCCATAACGACCAACCCGTATGCACGGATTGCGGTTGTTGATCGATTCGGGCAGACAGTTCCCGCAGCCAGACCGAAAATCTGGAGATCACAAAACCAAGGCTCGTTAGAGAGATGCTGGTCCGCAACCACGCTAGAAAAGTGCGTTCGTTGGCCAGATGATCGGAAGTGCGTAGGTCCGCCACTAAGCTAAGTCGAATCCTTTCCACGCTCAGCCTGCGCGATGATCCTTACCCTGCTCGGCGAGAGTCGCACCTTAGTTCGGTTACTCATCGATCGCGGAGAACAGCTCTTGCAAGCCAACCGATAGTTCACCCGCTGCCAGGTCCCCCGCTGCGCGCGCCGGTTCCGATGCAAGCATTGCACCGAGGCCATCCTCCGTGGATAGGATCTCGCAGCAAAGCAGCACGGGATCGGTCGGATACGGCCCGGGAAAATCGCCGGTCACCGAGACGTCGGGCACCAGGTACCTGGTCGAAGACAGGCGAACGGTCAATTCCGGCAACGCCTGCGCGCCCTGAGCTCTCAGCAAGTAGGGCTTCTCCGTTAGAAGAAGATACTCTTCCACGGGCATGAGTACGGCGGTGCTCATTACCTCATTCTATCCGTTCGCCTCAGAGTACTTCACCGAGTAGCTGGATACCTTTCCTGATCTCTTCTTCTTTCATTTGCGAGTAACCAAGCATGATCCCTGTCCGGGAAGGCCGCTTTAAATAGCATCGGGAGATTCCATACACGGCGACGCCTCGCGATTCGGCGTTGGCGATTATTAAGTCCTCCGCGATGGGTTTCCGCGGCCAAAGCACGATGTGTGCGCCCGAACCGTCACCCGTTACCTCTACCCGGTCGCCCAGATACGTTCCGATCGCGGCGAAATGCTCTACCTCCACGGTTCAGCGGCTAGCCGGACAATCCGGGAGTTAGCGACTGGAGTTCCGGCTTGTGTAACAGTCACGATTCTAGATGGGCTGGTCTTAGCGCGGTCTGCGTTTAACCACTCAATGAACTACCGGTCCGTCGTTGCCTTCGGAACGGCACGGAAGATTGAAGATCCGGAACAAAAGGTTCGATCGCTACGTGCTATCTCGGAGCAT
>NZ_CAJCHS010000190.1 GCF_903970205.1 Nevskia soli
TCCGCCAAAACCGCGACATTCGGCTCTCCGAGCGACGTGGAATGTGTGCCTGGAACCTCATACGCCGCAAACGGGCCGGCAACAACTCCCTCCCAGCCTGGGGCATAATCGGTCCCGGCCGGGCGATCCGCGCTTTGAAAAAGGGCTACGGGCGCGTGTAGCGGCGGGGGGGTGTACCGTAGGGCTAGCTCCGAGATGACGTGGTCGAAGTCCGAAGAGCGGAGCGGGTTGCGCCACTGAATCTGTCGCCTGGCCCGCTCCGCCAGGTATTGCGAGACACCGGCGGCGTTGAGATTGGTCAGATGCTTCCAGTGATGCCGGAGCTTGCGTTTGAGCCTGTCGCTTCTGGGAACGGAAGTGTAGTGCCTGGGATTTGGCGCTCCAAGCAACGCGACAAATCCGACCTCCTCCCCAAGCTCTTCCAGTTGGACAGCTACCTCGTAAGCGAGGATCCCGGCCACGCACCAGCCGCCGAGCGAGTAGGGCCCTCGCGGGTGCGTGCTACGTAGTTCATCCACGATTAGCCGCGCGACATCTTCCAGACGGCCCGTCACGCGCACCTGCGCCTCGATTTCATGCGGCAACGAGACGGCGTGCAAGCGGCAAGCAGGGCGCAACCGCGCTGCCAAGTCCCGAAAGTAAGCTCCCGCGTAGATCCAGTCCAGACGGAGTTGTCCGGTGGGCGTCGCTCCTCCGATACCCGCCGACGCGCTGCCGTGGACGGATGGAGCCAGCAATGCAGATAATCCGGCAATTGTTGGATTCTCAAACAGCGCGGAGATGGTGAGCCGTTTGCCGAACTCGATTTCGATACGGCGAAGCATGCTCGCGGCAAGCAGCGAGTGGCCGCCGAGGGCAAAGAAGTCCTGATTGATGTGCGGGCGACCGGTATGGAGCAGCTCTGCCCATATGCCGGCGACGCGGCGTTCGGTCTCATTTCGGGGTGCGCTGCATTCGATAGTGGAAAGCGCTGCGCTGCCTGGTTCGGGTAGCGCGTTCCGATCCAACTTACCGTTCGAAGTCCGAGGCAGGGTTAGCAGCTCGATGAAACGGGACGGAATCATGTACTCAGGCAACTTGCGGCGCAGATACCCGCGCAACGCGCTCGCATCGACGGCGCCTTCCACGTAGGCGACCAACGCGTTTTCGCCCGACGCATCGGGCCACGCTTTCACAGCGGCGCCCCGAACTTCAGGACATCGCGCGAGAGCTTCCTCGACCTCCTGCAACTCAATACGGAAACCACGAACCTTGACCTGACTGTCTACCCGGCCCAGAAACTCTAAAGTGCCGTCGCCGTTCCAGCGCGCCAGATCGCCCGTGCGATAAAAACACTCTCCGGAGCGAAACGGGTTCGGGACGAAGCGTTCACGCGTAAGGGGCAGCCGTCCGACGTATCCCCGAGCGACGCCGGCGCCGCCTATATACAGTTCGCCGGTCACTTCGGCGGGGAGCAGTTGCAACCGCCGATCAAGCACATAGACCTGGGTATTATCTATGGGCCGGCCGATTGAAATTATCGCGGGCCCGTGCTCGACCTTCTGAATCAGCGACCACACGGTCGTCTCCGTGGGTCCGTACATATTCCACAACTCGCGGCAACGGCAGACCAGATCGTCCGCCAGAGAACGTGAGAGCGCTTCTCCACCGCAGAGTACCTTCAGACGGGGATCGCCGCGCCAGCCGGTTTCGATGAGCGATCGCCACAAAGCCGGAGTGCCCTGCATGACGGTACACCTGGACGCGATCATCGTGTCCGTCAACCGGTGCGGGTCTTTCACGGTTGGGTTGGAGGCGATAACGAGCGTGCCCCCGGAGACGAGCGGGAGAAAAATCTCAAGTACCGCGATATCGAACGAAAGGGTTGTGACGGCGAGCAGCGAATCGTCCGCGGAGAAGCCGGGCTCGCGCTGCATGGAGCGGAGCAAGTTCGCGACCGCCGTTTGGGGAACCGCAACTCCCTTCGGTACACCGGTGGATCCGGACGTGTAGAGCACGTAAGCCAGACCCGGAGGATGCCCGGACGTATCGCGATGGCGGATGCTGATTTGAAGGTCCGTCGCGGTGACGCATAGGTCAGGGTTGGCGTCCGTGATCACGAATTCCCGCCGTTCCGCGGGAAGATCCGGATCGAGCGGCAGGTACGCGGCGCCGATTTTCCAGATCGCAATCAGCGCGATCACCAGTTCAAGCGAGCGCTCGACCGAGAGGGCGACTAACGAGCCGGGCGTTGCTCCGGCCTCGCGCAGCCTGGCGGCAAATGCGCTCGCGCGGGAATCGAGTTCGCCGTACGTAAGCTGCTGGTCTTCGAAGATCGCGGCGGTGCGCGAGGGCGAATTCCGGGCGGCTAGCTCGAACATCGCGATCGGCCGGGGAGCGGGTTCATCCACGGTCCGCCCGGCGCCGGCTTCCGTCAAATCGGTTCGCTCCCGGTCCGTCAGCAGCGGCAGCCATGCGAGAGGCGAATCGGGGTTTGCGGCGATCGCTTCGAGCAGCCTCCGCAGGTGACCGATCATGCGCCGGATTAACGCGGGCCGAAACAGCGCCGCACTGTAGATCAGGCGGCCGGATAGACACTCGGGCCCTTCGACGAGGTCCGCGAACAGATCGAACCCCGAAGCTCCGCTATGGACGTCAAACTCCGTCAGGCTCCAGCCGTCGGGAAGCTCGGACGGGTGCGGGCGAAGGGAAAACAAGACCTGAAACAACGCGTTGCGGTTCAAGTCTCGCCTGGGAGCAAGCTCGCGCACGACGGCGTCGAACGGAACGTCACTGTTCGCGAGCGCATTGAGAACCCTGTCCCTGATCTGCTTGAGGAATTCGCGGAAGGATAGAGAAGCATCCACGCGGCTGCGCAAAACGACCGTGTTCAGCAGATACCCGATCAGGGGTTCGATCTCCGGGCGATTGCGAATGCTGACTACACCGCCCGTGGTGATTTCTTCCTGCCCCGAATAGCGGTGGAGCAGAACGTGAAAGGCTGCCAGCAGCGTCATGTAGACCGAAGCGCCTTCGCTGCCGGCGAGACGCTTCACGGCTTTCGATAATTGCGGGGTGAAAGCGAACGGCTCCATTCCCGCACGCCACGCGGGCGTTGCTTGGGCCGGGCGGCTGACCGGCAGATCGAGGCGCGGAGCTTCGGGACCATGCGCGTCGCAACCCAGAGATTCGCGCCAAAAGTTCAGTTGATGCGCGTAATCGCCGCGCGCGAGTTTCCGCTGCTGCCACGCGGCGTAGTCGCTGTATTGAATCGGCAGATCGGGAAGCGGAGACGGTGAGCCTGATAGAAAGGCGCGATATACGCTCGCCAGTTCCGGGAGAAAGACGCGGTACACGGACACGCCATCGAAAACGAGGTGGTGGAACGTCAGATAAAGCCGGTGATCGTCTTCCGCTAACCGGAAAACGCGCGCGCGCAACAGCGGCGGCTTTTGTAAATCGAAGATCGCGCTTGCGTCTTCGGAAGCCACGCGCACGGCTTCGGCCTCTGCTGCCGTGGCCGTGAGGTGCGTTAGGTCAACGAGGGGAAGGGCAACATGGAGGTGCGGATGCACGATCTGAACGACACCGCCCGGAACCTCCGCGAACCCGGTCCGCCAGATGGCGTGCCGGCTCACGATCTCATTGAACGCCGCCTCCAGTACAACCGCGTCCAGGAATCCGCGCTTGCGGACGGTGATGGATTCGTTGTAGATCGGGGCGTCCGGTGCGAACTGGGAGTGCAGCCAGAGCTGCTGCTGCCCGCAGGAAAGAGGAATCTCCTTTCCGGAGACCGGCTGGATTGCGAGCTCCGCCGGTTTCTCAGCCGTCGGCAGATGCCCGCCGCGCAGGCGCTGCAAGAGCTGCTGCCGTAGCTCCGAACTGGTTTCCATGCCCGTCATGATTAATTAAGGAATCCCACCTTAAGGAACCCCAGTTTGTAAGTGACCGGTACGATTGGCCCAGGATCGAAGCGCACCGGCAAAGCGCACAGGCCCCGCAATCCGAGATTCTCGTGCCATTCCAGCCGGTCCGAAGCGAGCTCCAGATTGCGCAGGCGCTGCACCAGCGCGCCGAACGCGATCTGCCCTTCAATGCGAGCGAGCGGCGCCCCGAAGCAGAAATGCGCGGCCCAGCCGAACGCGAGATGCCGGTTATTTTCGCGCGTCAGGTCGAGCCGATCGGGATCGTCAAAGCGCTCCGGATCGCGATTGCCCGCGGCGATGACGGCGATCACGGACTGGCCGCGCCGGATCTGTTTTCCGCCCAGGTTGATGTCCTCGTGCGCGACGCGCGCCGTGTGCTGGATGGGGCTCTCGTACCGCAGCAGTTCCTCGACCGCGGACGGCAGCAGCGACGGATCGTCCAAAAGCAATTGCAGCTGATCGGGATGCCGCAGCAAAGTCAAAATGCCGCTGCCGATCAGATTCGTGGTCGTCTCCTGCCCCCCAATCATGGTAAGGATGCAGTTCGCGATAATCTCTTCCTCGGTGAGATAGGTTCCATCCGGAGCTGCGGTCGTAAGCGCGTTCACCAGCCCTTCGCGGGGGTCGGTCGCTTGTCGGCGGATGGCTGCGCGGAAGTAGGATGTCATCTCATACACGCTCTCGAGAACGCGCGCCACACGGTCGGGATTGTGCTGAAAATTTCCCAGGATTTCAGCGAAATCGATCGACCATTTCTTCAGCGACTCATGATCTTCGACCGGCAGGCCGAACATTTCCGCCGTCACAATCGCGGGCATCGGCGCCGCGATATCGGCCACAATATCGGCGCTCCCCGCCGCGATACAGCGGTTGATCAGGCCGTTCACGATCTCCTGAATGTGCGATTTGAGAACGGCAACGCGGGACGGTGTGAACGCGTTCGCGCAGACGCTGCGCAGACGGGTATGATAGGGCGGATCGCGAAACAGCATCTGCAGTTTCATGACCTCGACGATGGGAGCCAGCGCGCCGAGACCCATGTTGTTGAGTTGTTCCGTCGAGAGCGTGCGATCGGCCGAGAACTTCTGGAGAACGGTCACCACGTCGGCATAACGCGTTACGACCCAGGCATGCAGGAACGGGTCCCAAAAAACCGGATCCGATTCGCGCAGCTCACGGTAGAGATGATAAGGATCGGCGGCGATTTCCGGTTCGAGCAGCCGGCACAAACTGAGCGAAGTATCGATTTCAGTCGGCATGTTCAGTCGGCCTGGTTTGCGGAACGGGGCGCGCCTAAGAGACTTCTGATCTCCTCGTCCGAAAGGGAAGCGATCCGCAGTTCGAGCTGGCGATCCACCTCAGCCGCGAGTCGCGCAACAGTTTTGGCTTCGAATAAGTGACGCGGCGTCAATTGCACCGCGAACCGCTCATGAACGCGCCCCGCGACCTGCGTGGCCAATAGCGAATGGAACCCGAGCAGGAAGAAGTTCTCGTCCGGGCCCACTTCATCGACGCCGAGGAGACCCGCCAGCATCCGGCCCAGTTCGTCTTCCATCGGAGATTTGGGCGCGCGATAGTTCCGGTCCCGGATCAGGTTCTCGGGGGACGGTCCGGGAAGCGCGTGGCGATCCA
The DNA here is from genome assembly GCF_903970205.1 of Nevskia soli. GTDB lineage: Bacteria > Acidobacteriota > Terriglobia > Bryobacterales > Bryobacteraceae > Bog-113. Next base: position 5,538 of record NZ_CAJCHS010000190.1, read on the forward strand.
GTTTGCCGTTGAAGTTCAAGGGCAGCGCCGGCAACTCGCAAAAAGCCGCGGGTACCATGAAGTGCGGCAACCGCTCGGAAACGAAGTTGCGCAAATCGGACGCGGATACCTCTGATCCTTCGAATTTCACGATGTAGGCGACCAGCCGCTTGCTGCAGCACTCACCATGGACGGCGACCGCACTCGCCCGAACCGATGGATGCGTGTTCAGTACCGAGACGATTTCATCCGGTTCAATCCGGTTTCCACGCAGTTCCACCTGCGCGTCGGCGCGGCCACAGAACGCGATCTGGCCATCGGGAAGGAAGGAGCCCAGATCGCCGGTCCGGTAGAGGCGCGCGGCCGGCGTCGAGCTGAACGGATCCGGAATGAAGCGCTCCTGGGTTTCGGATGGACTGTTGCGATAACCGCGCGCAACACCCGCGCCGCCGATGTAGATTTCACCCGTCTCGCCCGGTTTCACCGGGTTCCGATCGCGATCCAAGATGTAGACTTTGGTGTGAGCGATCGGCTTGCCGATCGAGGGAGGCGCCGGGTAAGCGCCAACCGGCGTTACCGCTCCCGATGTCGCGACGACGGTGCATTCCGTCGGTCCATAGTTATTGAAGACGACAGGCGCAAAAGACGGGGATGGAGTTCGATGCAGGGTGTCTCCGCCGGTCAACAGGTAGCGGAGCGCCGAACCGGCCGGCCAGTCGCCCGAAAGAATGACTTCGGCGAGCGCGGTCGGCACGAACGAGACCGTAATTCGTTGCTGAATGAGCCAATTCCGCAGGAGCTCCGGAGACGTACGCACCTCGTCGTCGGCTAACACCAGAGCCGCGCCCGCAGTCAGGTGCGGCCAGATTTCCCACACGGCTGCATCGAAAGCGATACCGGCGATGTGGCTCGCGCGGTCCTCATGCGTGATGTCGAAGAAGCGGCGGTGCCAGAAGATCAGGTTCAGCAGGTTGCCGTGCGTAACCTCAACACCCTTGGGCTGGCCGGCGGAACCGGAAGTGAAGATGATGTACGCGAGGTTCTCGCGCGAAACGGGAGCTGGTTCACTCAACGGGTCGAGACCGTCCACAAGGCGCTGCACGACATCGAGGTCAACTACGTGGCGCTCGTCTCCAGGCGTGTTTCCCGAAACGATTGCGGCTTGCCCGCCGCGGGCGATTACGAATCGCGCGTCCGCTTGTTCGAGAATCTGAACCGTTCGAGCGGGCGGCCATGCCGGATCGAGAGGCAGATAGGCGCCGCCCGCCATGAGGACGGCCAGCGCGCTGGTAATCAGATCGAAGGAACGTTCGAGACACAGCGCGACCGGAACATCCGGCCCGACGCCCAGGAACACGAGATAGCTCGCCAGGCGACTCGCCCGCGCGATCAGTTCGGCATACGAGAGAGTCTCCGTACCCGACGCGAGTGCAACCCCGCCGGGATGGGCAAATGCGGCTTCACGCACCAGGTGCGCGACACAGGATCGCCTTCTACAGGCTTGCCCCGTCGGGAGCAGAATGGTTTCGCCGCTCGGCTTCCCCGACGGGTTTGGCGGAATTACTTCAATTGCAGACATAAAGTATCTAATGACCGCGGCACGGAACACCTCAGGAGACACGACGGGCTTCCGCACAAGAGTACGGTTCTAATTCCGTACATCGACCAGGGCGCGAGAAAACTATAGGGTTCTCTGCGGCCCCTGGTACTTGCGAGAGCGATACAGCACAAATAGGACTTACAATTGACCCAATGGCCAAGACGGCACTGGTTACCGGCGCGTCGGTGGGAATCGGTTACGAACTGGCGAAGCTTCTGGCCCGCGACGGCTATGAGCTGTTTCTGGTCGCCAGGAACTCTCCGAAACTGGACGAGGTTGCGCGCGAGTTGAAGGGTACGGCGGTCGCGGCTGACCTGTCGGATCGCGAAGGCGCCGGCCGGGTCTTTGCGGCGCTTCAAGGCGCGGTCCCCGATGTTCTGATCAACAACGCCGGGTTCGGCATGGTCGGCGCGTTTGTCGAGCAAGAGCTGAAAACGCATCTGGACATGATTCAGGTCAACGTCACATCGCTGGTTGAACTGACGCGGCTTTTTCTCCCCGGCATGATCGCCCGTGGCAGCGGCCAGGTGATGAATGTCGCTTCGACCGCCGCTTTTCAGCCGGGGCCGCTCATGGCGGTCTACTACGCGAGCAAAGCCTTCGTTCTGAGCTTTACCGAGGCGATCAGCGAGGAACTGCGGCGCACGGGGGTGACGGCGACGGCGCTTTGCCCCGGCCCAACGTCGACCGAGTTTCAGGCACGCTCGGGGGCGGAGAAAACCAAAATCTTCACGTCCGGTGTAAAGGTCATGACGGCGGCCGAGGTTGCGCGCATCGGTTACGCGGCGATGCTCCAAGGCAAG
>NZ_CAJCHS010000191.1 GCF_903970205.1 Nevskia soli
TCATATCGGTCCTCCTTTGACTCTACGCCACCGGACCGAATCGACTTAGAATAGAGAGTCAAGGCCCATCATGGATTGGTCCGAATTCGATCTCGCGATGTCTGATGAACGCTACCTGGATGGCGCAGCCGTATTCAAGGAGGAACCGCGCATGCCCGTGCTGACCGTCCTGGACAACCTCGAAGACGGAATGGCGCCCGAGGCCGTAGCCGAAGCGTGGCAAATCGATCTGCGCCTGGTGAACGCGGTCAAAGAGTTCGCCGAAAGCCGGCGCCTTGCGCGCTCTTTTCGATAAAAACGTCCCGTATCGGATCCGGATATACCTGACACAGCACGAGGTCCGCACGGTAGCGGAACAAGGGTGGAATCGGCTAACGAACGGTGATCTGTTGAACGCTGCTGAGGCCGAACGATTCGACGTCCTGGTGACAGCAGATCAAAACATCCCTTATCAGCAAAACCTAAGAAATCGTGTGCTCGCAGTCGTCGTTCTCGGGACTAACAAGCTAGAGCTGCTTGAAGAAGACCCAAGCGAAATCGTTCGCGCCGTCGACGGTATAAGAGCGGGGAGCATCGAATTCGTAAAGTACACACATCCGCGAAAACCGAAGCCCGGCGCAAATTTTTCCTAATCCAGCAATCTTGTCCGTCACCGGAATGCGATAAAAAGAACCTCTGTGACGCCGGCGTGAAGCTGTCGATCGTCACCGTCCCCTTAGAATGAACCTGTGAGCGAACTTCGATGGCATCCTTTCCTCGGCGAGTGGGTCGGCGTAGCGGCAGCGCGCCAGAACCGGCCGCAGCTTCCCAAAGACTGGTGCCCTTTCTGCCCAGGATCCGGCCACGTCCCCGATCATTACGACGTCCTCCTCTACCCCAACGACTTCGCTGCTTTCAACCAGCAGTCCGGCCCATTCTCGCCTGAAACCGGTCCCTACAAAGAGACCGCCGCGAAGGGATACTGCGATGTCGTCATCTATCATCCCGACCACACCCTGCTCCCTTCGCAACTCCACGCGGACCACTGGCGCAAGATCATCGACCTCTGGACTTCCCGTACCGAAGAGCTCCAGAAAGATCCCGACGTCGCGCAGGTCTTTATCTTCGAAAACACCGGCGAAGCTATCGGCGTGACCATGCCGCACCCCCACGGCCAGATCTATTCGTTCCCCTTCATCCCTCCGCTGCTCCAGCGCGAATACGACCAAGCCCGCGCCCATCATCAGCGCACCGGCGAATGCCTTTATTGCTTTGTGCTCAGTGTGGAACGCGACGCCCGCCAGCGCTGGGTAGCCGAGAATGAGCACTTCTTCGCTTTCGTGCCTTACTGGCAGCGCTTCCCCGGCGAAATCCAGATCTACTCCAAGCGGCACGTCGAAGCGCTGCGAGACCTCAGCGGGGTTGAGAAGAATGCGCTGTCCGAAATCATCCGCATCGTGCGTCTGAAGTACGACAACCTCTACGGCTTCCAACTCCCGTTGATGATGATCGTTCGCCAGCGCCCCGCGGCCGGCGATTACGCGTTCTTCCACTTCCATATCGAGCTGCTCCCGCTGCAGCGCAGTGCGACCAAGTTGAAGTATCTCGCCGGTGTCGAAACCGGTTCGGGCACCTTCCTGAACGACACCGTGGCCGACCAGCGCGCGGCCGACTTGCGCGAGTCCGAGCCCGCCACCACAGCCAGCGTCTAGTCCCGTCGTTCTGAAAACACCCTCTCGCCGGCATCGCCGGAGGCGCTGCTGAGCCGCGACAGCAATGGAGCTGGTGCTCCGGAAAAGAACTTTCGAATGCTTCTTACCGCGCGCGAGTCGAATGCTTCTCATGCGGACCGCTCCGCCGCCGTCGCGGCTCATAATGAGGATTTTATTTCCCCATCCCTATCCTTTCTAGTAACGCCGGTCTCTATATAAGTGTGGAGGAACCGAGTCCGCCATCGGACGGAGCGCTGGCAGTCGCCGCCACTTGCGGCGACCTCGACGCGTTCGGAATGTTGGCGCAGCGGTACCGCCGCGCGGTGGAGCGCATTGCAGCTTCTATCGCCGGCCCGGAAGCAGCCGAGGATGTAGCTCAGGATGTCTTTCTACTCGCCTTCAAAGCGTTACCCGATCTCGACGAACCGGAAAGCTTCGCCGCCTGGCTTTCGGCCATCACCCGGAACCGCGCGCTGCGCTGGCTCCGTAACGAGCGCCGTATGCCGCGAGTCGAGTTCGACGACACGCTGCTGCTCTATATCGACGCCGCATCTGCGCGCGAAGGCCGCAGCGCGTCCGCGTCGGCAGATCTCGCGGCCGATGTGGTGGACGGAATTGAGCGCCTCCCCGAAGGGCTGCGCTTGACTATGCGGCTCCGCTGGCTGGATGAGATGCCCATCCGCCAGATCTCGGCATTCACCGGAATCCCGGCATCGACCGTCAAGTGGCGGCTGTTTGAAGGTAAGCGGCTGCTGCGCGAACGAAAGCGTAAGTTACCTAAAGGAGAAGGAGTATGAACCCAATGATTACCGCAAACAAAGAGATGCAAAAGTTGTTGAACGTGCTGCATCGCATGGCCCGCACAGCGCGCATGAACCACTTCATGAACGGAGGCGCCGCGAACGATCAGGCGGACGCTTATAGCATCGGGCAATATAACCGCATTCTCGAAAGGATCCACGCAATCGACACCAGCGGCTTGCCTAGCCTGTTCGCCCCGCTGCCTGATACTGTCTCGTGGAGTACGCTCGGAAACGCCTGCCGTGACTTATCGGCTTACTACGAGGATGAAGTTTCCGGATCGAAGATCAACTGGAACGGATTTTCCGTCGACTATCGCTTCGATAAGAGCGCGTTCCGTCCGCATGGGATGCCGGAAGAGGTGAGCGAACTCGGTCACTTCATCCGCGAGAAGATCGCCGAATGGCAGGAGCGCAAGCGCGTTAAACCGGAATGATCGATACGATGTCGCGATTGAAGTACGTTCTTCGAGTTCTGATCGTCGTCGGCATCTTCGCCACCATCGTCGAGTCGACAGCCGGCGTGCGCCGCGTTGAAAGGTTCACGCTGGTCAGCGAGTCGGGATTAGTTTCCACTTACCCGCAGCTCAATCAGCGCTCACTCCTGCGTCTCGCCTTCGCCGCCATTAGTCTGTCGCTGTTGTAAATAGCGCGCTGATTCAGATCTTCGCGCCGAGATCAGCACGTCGCGCGGCTAATGCGTCATCGCATAAATCACGTAATCCACGCCGATCCGTATTCCTAACTCCGAGAACTGCGCCGGATACTCCGGGTTATCCGCATGTTCCCACGAGTCGCCTAAGTCCATGTTGAAGCACATCGCGACCATTACGCGCCCCTTATCGTCATAGATACCGCGCCAGTGGGGCACCGTGCCGTTATGCTCGTAAGTCTTGCGCGACTTAACGAACTGCTCGCCCGGAACCTGGTAGCGATCGTCGAGATCGTACACCGTGTGAAAGATCGCATCCTTATTCTCGATCTCGACAATCGGCCGGTCGGGGAACACCTTCTTCATGCCGTCGGTGAAGACTTCCCATTCCGTCGTCCCGTGGAAATCGTCGCACATGAAGAAGCCGCCGCGCAGCAGATATTCGCGCATCTTAGCGGCCTGGGCGTCGGTCAGGTCCCAGTGGCCCACTTCGACGCCGTAGAGCCAGGGCCAATCGAAGACATCGCCATCGTCATCGAGGTTTACAGGCTGCTCGACACTGCGCGCCGCAATGCGGGTCAGGCGCCGAATCGCGCCCGAGAGGTGACGGTCCGAGCGCGGATAATCCATCGTCCAGTTCGCTTCGCCTTTCAGCCAGTCCGTGTAGGGGCGGTCGCTGAAGCGAACCGACGGATACATGAGGCGCGCGAACACCCATTCGCCGGGCTGCTTCCAATCGGGCGGCAGCGGGAAATCGTAGTATTCCCAGCCCGGATAGGAGCGAAACGGCGCGGGGCCCGTGGCGGCGCACAGCCACACGCTGAGAGCTAGAAGGAGCGCCGCGGCGGTAAGCGATCGGGCCACCGATTCCAGTGTAGTGGGTCCTACTCCGTGACCGGCGTTTCGACCGAACTTTCGGATTCGCTGGTTTCGATCTCCGGGGCGATCTCGCGATCCGGCGCGGCCTCCATTTCGGCGGCAGCTTCGAGCGTCGCTTCATCGAGCGGCGGAGCGGCGACCTTACGCGCTTGCTCGAAGAGTAGATTCAGCGTCTTCTCGGTCAGGATGCGATTGGCGATCGCGTTCAGTCCATTGTTGTCTTCCAGGCGCTTGCGCACGCGCGGCACCGGCTCACGCTCGCGGCGGGCGAGCTGCTCCACCTGCCGGTCGACCTCTTCATTAGTAACCCGCAGATCCTCGCGTTCGGCGATCTTACCCAGCAGCAGACTAGCCTTGACTTCGCGCGTCGCCGCTTCGCCGTGAACCTCGCGCATCTTATCCCAATCGGGCGTCCACTTACTAACATCGACGCCCTCGGAAGCTAGCGATTGCAAGCGGTCCCGCACGCGGGCCTCTATCTGCCGATCCACGTAAGCTTGAGGAACCGGGAAGCTATGTGTGTCCACGATTTTCTCTACCAAAGCGTTCTTGGCGACTTGCTGCGCGGTAACTTCACGCTGCGCATAGATTAGCTTTCGGACATTCTCGCGAAGCTCGGCAACCCCGCGGAAATCGCCCATATCCTGCGCAAATTCGTCGTTCAGCTCCGGGACTTCCTTCTTGCGAACGCCCTTCACCGTGATCCGGAACGTAACTTCCTTACCCGCCAGCTTGGCGGAACCGTAGTCGTCCGGATAAGTGACCTGGATCTCCGTCTCATCTCCGGGACTTAGGCCGCGAAGACCTTCACTGAACTCGGGCAGCGTGTCCGCGCCGCCGATTTCCAGAGTTAGTTCATCGCTCTTCACCGGCTCCGCGGTCCCGGCGATACTTTCGAGCGAAAGCACGGCGAAATCCCCGTCGGTAAGAGCGCGCGGGTCGACATTGGCGAACGTGGCTTTCGCGTGGCGCATCTCATCAATGCGCCTGTCGATATCGGCATCGGTAACAACCGGCTCATGATACGGAACTTCGACTCCGCGGTACTCGCCTAACTCGATCTCGGGCGCTACTTCGAACTCCGCCTTGAACGTGAGCGGCTCTCCGGGGGTGTAGTGGACGTCGATGATATCCGGACGGCTGACAACCTTGAGCTGATCCTGCTCAAATTGCTGATCGAGATAGCGCGGGATGAGGACTTCGACCACCTTCTGCCGAATGTCGGGCTCGAAATTCTTGCGCACCATCGCGAGCGGCGCTTTCCCCGGACGAAAGCCGGGCAGCCGCACTTTCTTCTGGAAATCGCCCGCTACTTTGTCGGTTTCGGCGTTGACGACATCAACGGGGATAGTTACTTCGATCGCGTGCTTACAACCTTCAACGAATGCCAAAAAACGAATACCTCAGCGGAATATGTAACTGTTCAGGATACCAAGCCGGGCGCGCTGCCCGTTCATGCCGCGGAAGGTTTGCGCACCGTTTCCCAGAGGTGGGTGGCGACTTCGCGGCCCCTTTCGAGAGCCCGGTGGTAGAGCTCGTGGTGCTCATTGCGTTTCAGCCGGTCGCCCGTGAGGTAGACCTGTTCGACGGCGCGTCCGACCACGAACGTGCCGGCCCAGGCGATCGCGGCTTTCGGAATTAATCCGCCGCCGAGCGGAATCTTACCCACCAGCTCGCGGGCGATGGCGCGCCATCCGAAGGCGCTCCCCACGATCGACAGGATTTCGGCCTTTTGTTCCGCGACTCCGACCGCGCGTCCACTGCAAGCCGCGATCAGGAACGCCATGCGGACCTGATTGATGGTGAGGAACGCGGAATCGGTCGCATACTCGCCGAACGCCCAGGGCAGTTCAATAATCGTGGGGATGATGTTCGGCATGGCCGTCATCAGCGTGAACATCGCGTTCTCGCGGGCAATGCGGCTGACGATGCGACGCACCGTGGGATGGCGGAACGCCAGAAACTGCCGGGCGAGCGCTACTTCCAGATCGGGGCGAGCTTCCAGAATGTCTTCGACCGTGCGCTCGGGGCTATCCAGATAAAACGTGAAAGCGCCGCGGGGGCTGCTCACGCCCTGCTCATAAATCGCCAGATCGGCTGTCGGGCTCACGGTAGTTTCCGTCGCGCGGGTCAGCGTATGGAGCCCGGTGGCGCGATCCGCGGCGGATACTCGACCGGGGATGAAGAACGCCTCCATGTAGGAGTACGATTCTTCGGAATCGGCGACCAGTTGGATGTCGAGCGGGCGCTCGGCAAGCTGCCGGACGTTCTCGGGATTCAGACTCGAGTATGCGGATTTTAAGCTCTTGAGAAGACCGAATTGCATGTTGTTTCCGCCTTTAGTGTATCGCCCCGGAGCCCGATTCAACGCGCAACGCGTGCGGAATCAGACGCAGATCGTCGACCAGGCTTTGGTATTGCGATGCGCGTAACTGCTCGTCGGGCGCGCGCAGAATTGCCGAGGGATGAATCGTGATCAGCGCCCGGCGAGCCCAGTGATGCGCGACGAGTTTGCCGCGTTCGGTGAGGACTTTCACCGCGCGCCCCATCACCGATTGCGCCGCTGTGCCCCCCAGGCAGACGAGCACTTCGGGTTGCAGCGCGCCGATCTCGGCTTCGAGCCACGGACGGCACGCCGAGATCTCGATGCCGGTCGGCTTCTGGTGCAGGCGCCGCTTGCCGCGCTCGACGAACTTGAAGTGCTTGACCGCGTTGGTCACGTAAACCTGCTTGCGATCGACGCCGGCTTCTTCGAGCGCCTGATCAAGCAGGCGTCCCGCGGGACCGATGAACGGCTTGCCTGCAAGGTCTTCGGAATCGCCCGGCTGTTCGCCGACCAGGATGACGCGAGCATGCGCCGGTCCTTCGCCGAACACGGTTTGCGTGGCGTGTTTGTACAGATCGCAGCCCTGACAGGCGCGCGCGGCTTCAGCCAGGACATGGAAAGAGTGCGAGGCCGGAATGAAGCGTGCGGCTGAATCAGGTTGTTGTTTGGCCATTTGCGTAACTCGGGAATCGGCTTGCGCGACAAGGCTGGGGATCAACGTGGTCTCAGGCATCGTGGACCAGTGACGCACCGGCATTTCCGCCTTCATCGCGCTGATTTTGACGCGGGCCGGATTGAAGATGGACGCGTAGTAATCGAGCCAGAGTTGTTCGAGCGCATCGCCCTCGGGTGATTCGTTGCGAGCTACGCCGGGTCCGAAGCTGAGGTTCGTCAGATCCCAGAACGCGCTCTTATCCGGCGTGAGAATAGCGAATCGCATCGCGCCAAAGCGGCGCACAAAGAAC
>NZ_CAJCHS010000192.1 GCF_903970205.1 Nevskia soli
CGTTGCGGAAGGCGGTCTGACGGTGGCGGCCATCCACGGTATCCGTATCTACGCCGCTGCCCCGCGCCGCGAGGGAATTGTCCGGTCGCTCGAAGGGGCCGGCGCTGTTTCGGCATCGGCGGAGGATGCCGAACGTGCCCGGATTCACGCGTTCCGGCCTCGCTTCGGGGTCGATTTTACGGAGGCTACGCTGCCCCAGGAAACCCAGCAAATGCAGGCGCTGCACTTTCAGAAGGGCTGTTATCTCGGTCAGGAGATTGTCGAGCGCGTACGCTCGCGGGGTCACATCAACAAGCAGTTAGTCGCCATGGAATTCGAAGGCCATATAGCGCCCGAGCCGGGCGCGGACGTTCTGGCAGATATGAAAGCTACCGGAGAAGTTACTTCCGCGGCTTACTCGCCGAGGTTAGGAAAAGTACGCGCGCTTGGATATGTGCGGGTGCCTAACGATCAATCCGGTACGGTGATCGAGGCAGAACATATCGCGGGGAGAGTGGTTTAGATTCGGGGCCGGCGGAGGAGCCTGCTATGAAACGAGCGGCGTTTACTGTTTCGTGTTTCGTTTTCACGTTTCTTGCAATGGCAACGAGAGACGCGATCGCTCAACCCTTTGCCTACGTCGCCAACCAGGGATCGAACTCGATTTCCGGATACACGATCGATCCGGAGTCGGGTGCTCTTACCGAGCTTCCTTCCTCGCCGTTTCAAGCGGGAAGCGGTCCCGCGTCGATCCAGTTCACGAATCCGGCAAGGTTCGCTTATGTTGCAAACTCCGGTGAAAGTACGGTATCCGGATATAGCCTGAATGGGACGAACGGCGTCCTGACACCGATCGCGGGTTCCCCGTATCCAACGGACGCGAGCCCCCTCGCGGTAGCTATCTCACCTTCGGGAAAATATCTATATACAGCCAACTTCGCAGGCGATGTCTCCGCATTCAGCATCGATGGGGAAACCGGCGAACTAACTCCCGTTGCAGGTTCTCCTTTCCACATAGGCGCCAATGAAGGCGCCGAGGCGCTTGCATTTACTCCGTCGGGAGCGTACCTCTATGTTTCCAGCAATCCGTTTTCGCCCGGTCCCTTTGGATATGTGACGGGGTTTGCAGCCAATGCCGACGGGTCACTTACGCAAATCGCAGGATCGCCCTTCACCACCGGCGTACCTCCCGGCGGACTTGTCGTCTCACCGTCTGGGGTTTTTGTACGTCCCTGCCCCCGGCAATACGGACATCTACATCTATAGCATCAATAGCGCTACGGGCGCGCTCACTTGGGTTGGGGTTACAAGTGTTGGAAGTATCCCTCAAGTTACCGAAGTGACGACGAGCTCAGGCGAGTATCTGTGTGGAGGCGGAGGAATTCTCACGAGCGTTATTGACTGTTATCTGATCAACACGTCTACGGGCGCACTGATGGGCGGGACAGGTGATTATGCCGGCCCGGATCCCTCATTTGTGGTGGCGTCGCGTTCCGCTAAGTTCTTGTACGTGGCCGACAACCAGGGCAGCGAAGTTTCCGGTTATTCGATCGACGCGGCTGCAAACACGCTTCCGGCGATCTCCGGGTCGCCGTTCGCCACAGGGAGCCGTCCGGCGTCCATCGCGCTGGCGGACCCCGCGGTGAGCGAGTGCGGCGCTCTCAATGTGTCGAGCGAGGTGACTTTCACGCCCGGCCCTTACACGCGGCAAGCGCCGGGATCGGACTTATTCGACGAGACGCTGACGATTACAAACGGAGTCACCGATTTACTCGGGCCTTTGTATGTTGTATTGCTTGGGCTTCCGAGCGCGACAACGACTCTATCGGGCACTTACGAAGGACTCTCGACGACTTACTGCTTTTCGGCGGCAGGCAACTACGTAGTCCCTATCGATTCGCTGCTGCCGGCGGGCCATCACGATACGCTGCACCCGAATGAGGCGGTGTCCGTACCATTTGTATTCCAGGCGACGGAAAACGGCCATGCTGCTCCACCGTCAGGCTATGAGGCGAAGTTGATCCGCGGAAAGCTGGATAAGTAGCCGGGCTATAAGCCCGGATCGAAACCAAGATCAAAGTCCTCAGCCGGATCGACGATTTCCTTGAGCAGCACGTCGACGGTTCGCTCCACCCGGCCATCCGCCGTGAAGTGAATGCCGCACTCTTTCTCCATGCCGTTCTCCCACCACCAGCGTCCCGCGCGTTCATCTTCGCCCGGAGCCGGCGCGCGCGTGCAGGGTCCGCAGCCGATGCTGGTGTATCCGCGCGCATAGAGCGGATGCACCGGAACATGGTGTTCAGCGATGTAGTCTTCGATATCCTGGCGCGACCAGTCGAGAAGCGGGCTGATTTTCACCAGGTCTGACGAGCGGTCGATCAGCGGAAGTGAAGCACGCGCGGCGCTTTGTCCGCGGCGCAAGCCCACCATGTAAGCCCGGAATCCTTTCAGCTTGCGGCCCAGCGGGCGCACTTTGCGGATCTTGCAGCAGAGCATCCGGAGCGCCGGGTCGCGCAGGAACAGATTGGGGCCGTGCCTGGTGACCATGGCTTCCAGTTCACCGGTTTCGGGCGAAACGGTCTCCACCTGGATCCCGTAGTGCGCCCGGATCATCTCGATCATTTCGTAGCTTTCGGCGGGGAGACGGCCCGTGTCGAGCGTGAACACGCGAACTTTGGGGTTCACCTGCAACGCCATGTCGAGAATGACGGCGCCGGTCTTCTGGAAGCTGGTACAGACGGCGAGGTCCTGACCGTATTCCTGAGCTGCCCAATGGACGACGTCTTCCGCCGTAGACGTGGCGATCATGGTTGTACAGATGGCGGTAATGTCGATTGGGATGCGGGTGTTTC
>NZ_CAJCHS010000193.1 GCF_903970205.1 Nevskia soli
CCTTGACGGCCACAAGATGTTGCGTCAATATTGCAATTGCGCACCCGCGCAGGAGCAAGTCCCCATGAACGGAACAGCCCGACAGAAGGCAGTTATAGTGGAGGAGTTGAACGCTCAGCTCCCATCCCAAACCACTCGCACCGGAATCCAGTTTCCGCGTCACTTCACCGCCCGGCAAGAGCCTGGCCGAACTCCCTACGACGATGTTCAATGGGAGACCCGCAATGCCACCATCGGCAACGATAAAGGCGCGGTCATCTTCGAACAGCGCGATGTCGAGATGCCTGCCGGATGGAGCCAGACCGCGACCAACATCGTGGCCAGCAAGTACTTCCACGGCAAGCTCGGCTCTCCGGATCGCGAGCGATCCCTCGCCGATCTGGTGCATCGCGTGGTCGACACGATTGCGGGATGGGGAATCGCCGACGGCTACTTCGCAACCGAGGAAGACGGCGAGAACTTCCGGGATGAGCTCGCGCACCTGATGCTGCATCAGAAAGCCGCGTTTAACTCCCCGGTTTGGTTCAATGTCGGCGTCAAGGAAGCCCGCGGGTACGGCTGGTTCTATGACGCGGAGTCCGAGTCGGTCAAACCGCTGACCAAGGAAGCCAAGCCGCAGTGTTCGGCCTGCTTCATCGTCTCGGTCAAGGATTCGCTTGAATCCATCCTCGATCTTGCCAAGACGGAAGGCATGCTCTTCAAGTGGGGCTCGGGTACCGGCTCCAACCTATCGACGCTGCGCGAAGAGAACGGTTCGCTTTCGAGCGGGGGCAGGGCATCGGGTCCGCTCTCGTTCATGAAAGGCTTTGATGCTTTCGCCGGCGTCATCAAGTCGGGCGGCAAGACGCGCCGCGCGGCCAAGATGGTCATCCTCAACACCGACCACCCGGACATCGAAGGATTCATCTGGTGCAAGGCCAGGGAAGAGAAGAAGGCCCACACGCTGGTCGAAGCGGGCTACGATTCGTCCCTCGATGGCGACGCGTACGGCTCCATCTTTTTCCAGAACGCCAACAACTCCGTTCGCGCCTCCGACGATTTCATGCAAGCCGTCACCGACGACGAAGAATGGTGGACCAAGTCCGTCTTAACCGGTGAGAAGGTCAAGCGCTACAAAGCCCGTCAGTTGATGCGCGAGATCGCCGAGGCGACCCACCAGTGCGGCGATCCCGGCATGCAGTTCGACACCACCGTCAATCGCTGGCACACCTGCAAGAACACAGCGCGGATTAACGCCTCCAACCCCTGCTCCGAGTACATGTTCCTCGACGACTCGGCCTGCAATCTCTCGTCGTTGAACCTGATGAAGTTCGTCGATGCGGGCAGCCATTTCGATGTTGCCGGCTTCCGCCGTGCTGTCGATACGCTGATCGTCGCGCAGGAAATCATTGTCGACAACGCCAGCTATCCCACCGAGAAGATCGCCGGCAACTCCCATGCGTATCGCCCGCTCGGCCTCGGCTTCGCCAACCTGGGTGCACTGCTGATGAGCTTCGGCATTCCTTACGACAGCGACCGCGGCCGCGATTACGCCGGGGCGATCTCTGCCGTGATGTGCGGTCAAGCCTACGCCACCAGCGCCCGCATTTCCGGAAGTATCGGTCCGTTCCCCGGGTACGAGCCGAACGCCGAGCCGTTCCTCGATGTCATCCGCATGCACCGCGATTCGGTTCCCGGCATCAACCGCCGGAACATTCCTTCGGACCTCTACAACGGGGCCCGCGAGTGCTGGGATGAAGCGCTCGAAGCGGGCCGTCAGTTCGGATTCCGCAACGCGCAAGTGACCGTCATCGCGCCCACCGGCACGATCGGCTTCATGATGGATTGCGACACTACCGGCATCGAGCCCGATCTCGCGCTGGTCAAACACAAGAAGCTCGTGGGCGGCGGCGTTATCAAGATCGTCAACAACACCGTCCCGCAAGCGCTCATCAAACTGGGCTACACGCCGGAACAGGTGGAAGCCATCGTCCAGCACATCGATTCTACGGGAACCATCGAAGGCGCGCCGCAACTGAAGCCCGAGCACCTGGCGGTCTTCGATTGCAGTTTCCGGCCCGCCAACGGACAACGCTCCATCCAGTACATGGGGCATCTGAAGATGATGGGCGCGGTCCAGCCCTTTGTCTCCGGCGCGATCTCGAAAACCATCAACATGCCCGAAGAAAGCACCGTCGAAGAAGTGATGGACGCCTACATCGAGAGCTGGCGTCTGGGCTTGAAAGCGGTTGCAATCTACCGCGATAACTCGAAGAAGGTCCAGCCGCTTAGCTCGGGCAAGAGCGACAAGAAAGCCGACCCGAAGCCGGAGCCCATTCAGGTGCAGCCGATCGAGAAGATTGTCTATCGCCCGGTTCGCCGCAAGCTGCCCGACGAGCGCCATTCGATCACGCATAAGTTCTCTATCGGCGGACACGAAGGATACATTACGGTCGGCATGTACGAAGACGGAACGCCCGGCGAAATCTTCGTCACCATGGCCAAAGAAGGTTCGACGATCTCGGGCCTGATGGACAGCTTCGCCACCGCCATCAGCTACAACCTGCAGTACGGGGTGCCCCTGAAGTTCCTGGTCGATAAATTCGGCCACGTCCGTTTCGAGCCGAGCGGTTGGACCGGAAATCCGCAGATCCCTTACGCCAAATCCATTCCGGATTACATTTTCCGCTGGCTCGGCGCCAAGTTCCTGGGCAACGAGTATGTCAACAACGAAGCCGGCGATGCATCCGGATTACGGCCTACCGAAGTGGACACTCAGGAAAAACTTCCGTTCCCCGTGGCTGTCGCGGATGCCCCGCTCTGCGCGGAATGCGGCGGCATGATGACGCGCAACGGCAGTTGCTACAAATGTGAGAATTGCGGCGGAACCAGCGGCTGCAGCTAGACGGCGCGGCGACTTTCCGAAGCCTGCCGGGTTACTTTACCTAATTCCTTATTTCTCAAGCTAGCCTGGGCCGCTCGCCTCCGGAAGGGTGAGCGGCCGTTTTTGTGGGCCTCTGAAACCTCGATCTAAGGCCGACGGGGCCTATTAGGCATCGCACCTAAAGTCCCAGAATCTTTCCGACGATAGGGTTGGCGAGAGATTACATGACACTCACCAAATCCCTATCCGCCACGATCCTTTCAGCGCTCCCATACCTCGTTCTGATGTCCGGGACCGGCAACGCCCAGACGGTGCCTGCGCCCATACCGGTGCCTGCTCTTTACCAGAGCCTCTACACCAGTTTGCAAACCGACATCAGCACGTTCACACAGTCGATTCCCACCACGTATAATGCCTCGACATTCTACGCTGTGCAGCTTCTCAGCGCAAGCTCCGACAACGGACTGAACCTGTTGAACGCGAACACAAACGCGGGGGTCCAAATGGAAATGAACCAACTGCGTGCTTTGGGAATTACTGCGGTTACCGTTCATATCGATTTCCCCTATCTCTATGAGCCTTATTATTCGAACCCGACAGAGTATCAGCAGATGCTTGCGTTCTACACGAACCTGGCCAGCGAGGTTCACGGGATGGGCATGAAGCTGATTGTGGAAACCCAGGTCGCCAAATCGAACCCAATTACCGGCGTTTCCGCTGCCGGGACCTATGCGCAGCAACTTCCCTGGTCGACTTATATGGCTGGCCGCGCCCAGAACGCGGCAATCGTCGCCGCGAATGTGCGGCCGGACTACCTCACCGTGATCTCCGAGCCCGACACGGAAGCGCAGATGTCCGGTCAAACGCAGGCCGGTACGGTCGCCGGCAGTGTCCAGATGCTGCAGGCGATCGTTGCGGCGGTTGATGCCGCGGGCGCGAGCGGCATCAAGTTAGGCGCCGGGACCGGTTCATGGATGTCCAACATCAGCTCCTTCATGACCGCCTACGCGAAGCAACCGGTTAGTTATCTCGACATACATGTTTACACCGTAAATAAGAATTTCCTGCCCAACGCGATCACCGCCGCGAACATTGCGCATCAGGCCGGCAAACCGATGGCGATGACGGAAGCCTGGCTTCAGAAAGTCTCCGACTCGCAGTTAGGACAGTCTTCGGCGAATACCGGGATGCAGCTCAATAACTACAGTTTCTTCGAACCGCTCGACGCGCAGTTTCTGCAGGCAATGGTGAAACTCGCCAACTACGAAGACTTCACCTTTATCTCGCCGTTCTATTCGAACTACTTCTTCGCGTATCTGCCGTACTCCGCTTCCAGTTCGCCCAGCGTTGCGGTGGCTATGCAGGCCGGCTCCGTAGCCATGCAACAAGGGCAGTACTCCACGCTAGGACCGGTTTTCGAGAACATGATCCTGCCGGCGCCCGATCGCACCGCACCGCAGGTACCCTCGGCGCCGGTTGCGGAGGCAACGAAGACCGAAGTGGTCCTAATGTGGAATCCGGCTACCGACAACGTCGGTGTCGCCGGGTATCAGGTCTTCAAGAACGGCGCCCTGATCGGGACTACCGTCACAACCAGCTTCGTCGACACGAATGGATCGAAAGGTTCGGGAGCGAGTTACACATTGGATGCCTTCGATGCGTCCGGCAACGTGTCGCCCCATTCAGCCGCAGCGGTGGTCCACTAAGTCTTAGACCGGCGGCTCGAGCCTTGGCGAACCGTCCGGAACAAGGCTCAGTTTCGGTTCCTGGGCGATCGCATCCGATAGCGAACGAAGCAGTTCCGCATCGACATCGCCCGCTTTCTTCAGTTCCACCGGATACCGAACCCGGAACTGAAGAGCCGTCCCGGTGTACTGGATCCGGCATTCGGGTGTCGGATTGGGAACGTCGATTTCGATCGACCGCTCGAGGGCCGCGTGTTGCTGCTCGAGCTCCGGCCGATAATTAGTGAATACCTGCTCAACACCCTGCTTCAATCGTTCCTCCACCGTGCGAACGTCGCTATCCGGCGCAAGCCCAACGAGAATGCTATGCCACACGTAGTTCGTACCCGGAAGCTGCTTAAACAGAGGCTGCGGCTGAAACAAAACCGAATTCGCGAAAAGTACAACGCGCCCCGTGGAATGGAGATCGCCTGCGGGCCCGGCTAACTCCATTAGATAGATGCGCACGAGACCCAACTCCAGCACATCCCCCGTTACGCCTCCGATAGTGACTCGATCCCCCACGCGAACGCCGTACCGCCCAATCAGGAAGAAATACGCGATCACCGCGAGAATGACGTTCTGCAAAGCAACGGCAAGGCCCGCGGTCAGGAATCCGGCATAGGTCGCGACGGAACCGAATTGAGTGATCAGTCCGCCCGCCACGATGAAACAAAACAGGATGGCTACCACGAAGCGCCGGATCACCAGGAACTGGCGTCGTCGGCGCACATCGCGCACATAGCGGAATGTCGCCCGCTTCCATAGCTCGCTGACGACGACGAGGACAACGATCGCCAGCAGCAGCATTCCCAACCGCAGAAGCAGATAACGGAGCGCCGCGTCGTACTCCTGGTTGATCAAAGCGCGCCACTGCGTCAGGCTGCCGCGCAGTTCCTGCACCAGAATCTGCTCCTCGCCCAGAGGAACCACGACCGTGGAGAGCTGCCGGAACTGCGTGGTGAGCGTCGCGATCTGTTTCTGGGCGTTTCCCAACTGATCGGCGCTCTGCGATGCCGCCGCGGCCGTCAGGTCCTCGCTCTGCTTGATCGCCGAACGAAGCTGCGTTACGAGCGGGTTCTTCAGCTGGTCGATGTCGGCGGAAAGCGCATCTGTCTCTCCGAGCAGCGTTTCGATAGCGCCGCGTTCCCCACCGGCGCCAAAGACGGTACCAGCCAACCCGAATAAGCCCTGCGTCTCCGGCCGAATGGCAGGTGCGCCGCCAGCCGTACTGCTCCGGCCGGCGATGGCGGGCGCCTTAACCGAAGACGCCGAACCGTCTTTCGATGCTGATCCGTCCGTGCCCGTTCCGCCCGACTTACGCGTGACGACCATCGTCTGTGCTTCCGGCACGCTGCGCTGCAGCTCGTTGATCTGACCCGTGAAACCAGCCGTTGCGCTCGATGCCGCACTGGTGTTCGCGCCGGCGAAGCTCACCATCGACTGGACGGTCTTCTGAATCTCCTGCGCCAGCTCCAGTTCCGACTGAAGCTCCTGTCGCTGCTCCTCGATGGATGCCCGATTCTTCGGCGAACCGGCCGCAGGCGAGCTATCCAGCGCCTTGATCTGAGCCTGCAAGCGGGAAACGCGATCCGCCGCCCGCGCGGCTGCGTCTTCAATGCTTCGCGACGCCGCCGGCGCTTCCGCCTGACTACTCGTCGCCGATTGCGCCTGTCGCAGCGAAGCCCGGAACGCGGCATCCGCACGCGCAAACTGAAACGCGAGTTGCAGCGCGTGCAACGCGTCCTCATGCGCGCTGTCTCGAAGCAGGATGTCGATCGACCCTCCGGCGGATTGCGCCGCCGTATCGACGTGCCGGTACCATGCGATGGCTTTCTCCAGGTGGGCGATAACGTCCGCCGGCTTCAGCGCTGCCGTAAGCGGAGTAATCGTAAGGGGAGGAGGAGCTGGGGTGTTGGCCGGTGGGTTGGCCGGGGTGCTAGCCGGAGTGCCGGCTGGTGTGCTCGAAGACCGTGGCGACGTCTGACCGGCCGCACTCAGCGCCCAGATCGCGGCCGCTGCAAGGGTACAACAACCGATCGCGCGCTTCACTTCGCGATCTTCTTCAATTCCTCATCGAGTACCGGTTTCAGAACCGCAAGTGTTAGCGTCGCGTTGAAGCGTTGTCCATTCACAAACAGAGTCGGCGTTCCCGCCACGCCCGCCCGTTCCCCGTCTTCGATGTCATGCACGATAATCTTCTGCAGCTCGGGAGAGTGCAGGTCGGCATCGAAGCGCTTCATGTCGAGTCCGATTTTCTCCGCGATGCCGCTGATCACCGCCGGCGAAAGTCGGCCGCGTTGTGCGAACAGAGCGTCATGCATCGGCCAGAATTTACCCTGCCGCTGCGCCGCAAGCGAGGCCGCCGCAGCTAACGCGGCCTGCGAATGCTCATCTAAGGGGAACTGCTTGAAGATCAGGCTGACTTGATTCGGATACGCATCCATCACCCGGTGCAACTCACCGGCGGCAATAATGCAGTAGGGGCACTGGAAATCCGAGAACTCCACGAGCGTGATCTTCGGATTCGCCGCGCCTTGAGCAGGTGCGCCATCGGTGGGGATCTTGACCGCGTCACTCAGAATCTTCCCCTCCGCAGCCTTGCCGAAATTGGAGTTGTCCGCCGCGAGCAGCGCCTCTTTTTCCGACTTGCCGTCGCGAATCGCGTCGACGATTACGGCCGCGAGCCCCTTGCTGCGTGAGCAGCCCGGATCTTTCATCCGGCATTCCCCAACCTTCATCGCGCAGCCGCAGGTGCAACCCTGCTCGGAAAGCAGCTTCTGTACCGTCGCCTTCTGAGCGGGCGAGAGACCGTGCAGATCCACTCCGGGGAGAGCGTCTTCCACACGCGGGCCCTGAGCGGTTGCGATTATTGCGACCATCGCGAGCCCAACCGTAATCACCGCCCGACGGCTAAGAATGTTCATCTTCTCTATTGTAGGAAAGTTGCCCGTCGAAATACAAAGCGCGGTAAACCGGGTAAGAACCCGAGAACCGAAATGCCGAGTCCCGATGTCGGCTAATCGTCCCGCACAACTATCGGTACCGCTGCTCGGCTCGCACGTCGAATGAGCCGAGCCTCATGGCAAGAGATAAGAGCCGCCCATGAGCACCCGATTCACGCCCGCTGCCGGACCCGTCGGATTCCACCGGGACGCGCACACCTGCCACTCCGTATCGAAGTAGTCCGCGCACCACTCCCATGTGTTTCCCGTCATCGTGAACAAGCCGAATCCGTTCGGAGCGAAACGATCCGCCGGAGCGACGCCCACGAAAGCATCCTCGGCCAAGTGCTGATCCGGAAATCGGCCGAGCCGAAAGTTCGACCCCCTGCGGTTCCGGGTCACCGTCGAGCTCTCCAGCAATGGCCAAGTCGACAATACCATCGCCGTTGAAATCGCCGGTGACGAAGCCCCTTATACCCGCTACCGCGAACGTGTTGACGGGCCCCCCGGAAAAAGTGCCGTCGCCCCGCCCAAAAAAGACCTGAATCCGATTGGTCCCATTTCCACCGATAATGTCGGGTATGCCATCGCCGTTAACGTCTGCGACCTGAATTATCTCAGTGTTAGCGCTCTGAAGGTCGCGTCGATCATAAAAATTGGGGACGGCACCGTTAATGACGCTGAACGCCGAGAGCGCCAACAACAAGAATAAGAGCGGGGTGGGGTTCCACATGGTCGTTCCACCTATCGTTCCACCTATTGTTGCCCAACGGAATCAGGACCCGCCGCAATTCGTCAGAGAGTCTATATAGTTTGAGTACGCCATGAAGGCCGCAGCCTGATTGGCCTGAACGGGAGCGGGCGTGAATTGCTGCGCAGCCCAGGATACCGTCTGTTTCGACTACTCGAACCCTGTGGGGGGAACTGTTGCATCGAACCTCCTGGAGTCCTCCGAGTAGGATGGCGCTAGACGGCGGATGTCAACAAACTTGTTAGACACCGCTAGGCTATGTTTTGCGGGCTTTCCCGAACGCCTGTAGAACAAAAGGCCCGGAACTCGCCCGGGCCTTAAGCTTCCACTTGCCTGTGAATCATTCCTGCTTACCGCCCTGCTTACCGGCGCCAGCCGCCGCGATAGCCGTAACCCACGTGTCCACCGTAGTAGCCGCCGCGATATCCGTAACCGTGATACCAGGGACCGCCCACACCGATCGTTACGCCGCCATAATACGGAGCAGCATAGCCATAAGCGGGATAAGCCGGGTATGCGGGATAGGCGTAAGCCGGAGCAACGTAGCCATAACGATGATAGCCGTAGCCGACGTATGCCGGGTACGCGGGATAACCAACGCCAATACCCACTCCAATTCGCACGCCAGCCTGGGCCGGCGCCGGCGCGAAGATGATCAGGATCGCCAGCAGCGCGATCATCGGAATTCCAATCTTTTTCAGCATTTCTTGTTTCTTTTGCCTCCACTCAATTCGACGCATGTTTCTTAGAAATGGGTGCATGCCAACGCATTAAACTGGCTTCACGCCGCGTGCTTTACCATAGCTTCTAATGCCTTGGAATCACAGGACTTTCTGGCTTCTGCCGCTGATCATCGGCGCCCTCTTAGCGGTCCCGATTTTAGTGGTTTCTTTAAGCCGCCTGGGGGTGGTTTACAGCCGCCATTTTCACGGTGGAAGACGCGAGCGATTGTTCCTCGCCGCCTTCGGTTTCTTTACTGCCGTGTTCGTCGTCCGCGGGATTACAATTGCGATCCATTACGACATCGGCCCGTTCCACGACGTCGAAATGCACGGCCGCCACATCCACCACCTTGTCTGGGGCATTCTGCTGCTCCTGCTGGACGGTTACGCATGGCTGTTGGGGATCGATCGCGGGGACTCCGGCTGGGCGCGCTGGGCGGGACGCCTCACCAGCATCGTCTATGGTGTTGCCGCTGCTCTCACGCTGGACGAGTTCGCGCTCTGGCTCAACCTGCGCGA